>CAZUFQ010000057.1:10115-14162 GCA_964618735.1 uncultured Enterobacteriaceae bacterium | reverse complement strand
GAATCAGGGGACCAACGCCCTGATCTCGTTTCAGGGGATTGGGAGCGCTCAGCTGTCGAATTTAATCGGACAGGCCGGCTCTTTTGATTCCTCCCTGCAACAATGGCGTGCAGGAAAAGTCATGGATTGGATACAAGGCCCCGAGATGTCTTCCTGGATCTACTCTTCTCCAATGGGGAGCGACCCTTCGTTATCGGCGTGGTTTGAGGTGCGGCTTTGGCAGGGAGGCGACGTAGAGATTCTGCCGTGGATTGAAAACGGATACCTTTTGAAGACCGGAATCACACAAAA
Organism: uncultured Enterobacteriaceae bacterium; assembly: GCA_964618735.1. GTDB lineage: Bacteria > Desulfobacterota > Binatia > Bin18 > Bin18 > SYOC01. The sequence continues at coordinate 13,871 of CAZUFQ010000057.1, read as the reverse complement.
AGTTGGGACTGCAAGTGTAACTATCTCCGGAACGTCGCGGTTTAGTCAGAGCTTGACGGTGCTGAATCACACGCGCACCGTCTTGTGTTCAGGGACAACGTTCTCCTATTGGTTGGGTGCTGATCCTAAAGTCACGCCTCGTCATGACACAGCGTACTTACAAAAATCAAAGTTAGTTCCTACCTATGGAGTACAGACCCCGTCCTCAAGCGGCTTATTTTCGCAGTTGTCAACTTCATTCACTCCCTTTGCCCAATCCAACTTTCCGGATGTTATAGGCATGGCCGGGTACAGCTCTTCCATTGGCCTGCTGCCGGAATGGGACGCTGCTTTCTTGACCTCAGGCGCCGATCCTCGGGCTCTGACGGCAGTTGTGATCAATGCTTATGCAGCTGGTCGTTACGGAATTCATCTGCGTGACGAGAAAACAAATCGACCCCTGCGATATTCCAGTTACCCCAACTTGGTGCTTGACGGGGGAGGTCTGGGTGTGACTGATACGGGGAGCAGCACCACCAATTCCTACACGCCGGGCGTGAGCGGCGGCGTTCCTCCATACTGGAAAACCTCCCACGCGCCTTCGGTCGGTTTCATGGCCTACCTTACGCTTGGGCGGTTTTATTTCATGGAGCAATCGCAGTTCGCAGCCACCTTGGTTTTTCTCAAACAAAATGACAACTCACGGAAATTCACTCAAGGCATTTTCGAAACGCGCGCTGGCGCGAACACGACTCGGGGAGCAGCCTGGGCCCTTCGCACTCAGCTCCACGCACTGTTGGTCACACCTGACAGTGATCCGCTCAAATCTGAATTCTCAAACACTATTAACAACAATATCAACTATTATTATGGCCGCTACATAGCTCAAACCAATGACCCGCAGGGCTTCGCTCAACCTTACAGCGATTATACCCCGGGCGACAACATCTATATGCACGCCATCTGGATGGAGGACTTTCTCACGGCGGCCTTCGGCTATATTCTCGATGCTAAAGTTCCTTCCTCTACTGTAATGCCAAACGCTACGGCATTTTTTAACTGGAAGGCAAGAAGTATCGTCGGTCGTTTGGGGAATCCTGGGGTGAGTACAGAGTATGATTTTCGCGATGCCGCTCAATATAATCTGCCTGTAGCTCCTTCAGATTCTGCAAACTGGGACAGCGGCGTTGGTCCTTGGTATGCTGATTGGGGACAACTTTATCGCGTTACCATGGGCGCCAATGCCGGCACGGCGCCAGCAAATACCTTGCGCGGAGCCTATTTCCCAGACCCGACCAGCTATTGGGGCAATCTTCAACCAGCTATTGCTTATGCGGTGACGCTCAACGCCCCAGGCGCCGCACAGGCCTATAGTCGCATGACAGGAGCCTCAAATTGGTCAAGTTTTGTATCGGCGGCAAGCAGCACTCCGGAATGGATGATCGTGCCAGGCGCTAGTAGCGGAGGAGGCGGCTCACCTTCCACTCCGCCAACTGCGCCGAGTAATGTGTCCGTAGAATAAGCTATGAGCGTTCCTCTCATTATTAAGAGAGAGAAACGCTCGAATTAAGTCAGCTGAAAGCCTGGATATAAGGATTTCCTTTCCTTGTCCCAGGCTTTTTTACGCCTTGGTTCGTCGCCTTCTTGCGTATCTGGCGTACGGAACAAACTCTTCTCGCTTCTGCTTTCTATGACGCTCATCGTCAGCTTTTACTTTGCCGCCCACTCCGGCGATTGCGTCGTAGGATTACTACCGTGCATTAAGGTCTCCTCAAGCGGCGACACTAGATCTCGAGTAAAGTGATCCATGCCTTGAGCGTTCAGGTGAAATCCATCTGAGTAGAGCGCGGTTGCATACGCCATCTTTGCGACTGGTATCAGGAGGGGCACGCCCGCAGCGTTTGCGGCTGCAGTGAGGGCGTCGAAGGGAGCCCGGTCCTGCCGCGTCGGATGTAGCACGGTGATCAGTTGTATCCTGTGGTTCTCACAGATGGTTCTGAGCCGCACCATGCGCTCTCGCGCTTTCTCGAAGACGATAGTATCGGGGGGGTAGCTTGGAGCGCCGGTGTTGAGGATTCCCACAAAATTTTGGAGATCAGGAAGAACATTACTGAGAATGAATTTCCGAATTTCAGCTCGCCCGCCCAACCACGAGCTCAGACTGGCGAAGAAATAATTCGAGGCTGTCGTCCGATCGAGATCTAACTCGTGCGCCACGCTGAATGCATCGAGCGGTTGCATCAGCTCATGAGCAAAGTATTCGCCGCGGATCCCATCGGCGAGCCAATGATTGGCGCCAAGCACAAGCACCAATGCATCGGGGCGCGCTCCCTCGTTCAGAAGCCGTTCAAGACCAAAAACCCAGTCGAGATATTGCGTTTGCTCAATCACTAACCGCGAGTATTGAAAACCGCCAGACCCAATTTTGTTCAGGAGATCAATGTCTACGCTCAATAAAAGAAGTGAGTTTCCCACCAGCGCCACCGTGCGAGGGGCGCCAGCCGCGCCTGGGCGGAGTGATAAAAACGCAGACTTTTCTTCATAAATACGCTGCTGGATATGACTAATCCGATGGAATCCGTAGCGAGTGCCGAATTCAACGCCCAGGCTAAGAATGACCACGATGGCGACAAGCCAAGCCGTCGCCCGGTTAAACATTGGGGAGACCATGTCAAAATTGGAAGTAGATAAACGCATTGGATTGATTTGCTCCGAAGGTGAAAGTCAGCAGAAGCAGAGCGGCGCCAAACGCCACTCTGGTGTTTAAATCAAGGTTTTGGAAAGCATACTCCTCATCATATTGCTCCAGACGCAGATCGAGAAGAAAGAGCGGTATTGAAAACAACGCGAGCATTTTGGCCGCTACCCAATACTCCGGCCGCCACCCCCAAACTCCTAGACCGGACAAGAAAGAAACCGCTTCATGAAGGCTAGGAGCGCGAAAGAAGATCCATGCCACACTGACCACGCTGAAGAGCATGAATCGACGTAGCCACGTATCGAGAAATTTCCAAGGAACGAGCATTTTCGTAGAGGGGTCGATGACGAAGAATCGTTCGAGCGCGAGACCGACTCCATGAATGGCTCCCCAAACGACAAATGTCCAATTCGCCCCATGCCATAGCCCTCCTAAAAGCATAGTCAGCAGCAAGTTACGATAGGTTTTCAGCTCACCATATCGATTGCCGCCAAGGGTGATGTAGAGATAGTCGCGCAACCAGGTGCTCAGACTCAGGTGCCATCGTCTCCAAAAGTCTTGCAAGCTTGTGGCGAGATAGGGTTGCTTAAAGTTGACCATAAAGTGCAACCCCAAAAGTTGTGCGCTCCCGCGTGCGATGCTTGAGTAACCGGAAAAGTCGCCGTAAATCTGCCAGGCAAAGGCGAACATCCCTAAGATGACCACGGGCAGGTTAGGTTCGCCAAATTTTCCGGAAAATGCGGCATTCGCAATGAGTGCGCAATTGTCTGCGACAACAACTTTGCGGAATATCCCTTCAAGGATGAGCACTAAGCCGTTGAAGAACTGGTCTGGTTGATACGTGCGAGGCTTTTGCAGCTGCGGTAAGAGATGGTCGGGTCGCTGGATGGGGCCGGCGATGAGGTGCGGAAACACACACACAAAAAGAGCGTAATCCAAAAGCCTCGATGCGGGTCGCAGTCGTCGCCGGTAAACATCGACGAGATAAGCTACCTCCTGGAAGGTGTAAAATGAAATACCAGGAGGGAGCAGGATATCAATCCAACGTTGGGGTGGATTTTCCACTCCCAGCAAGCGCA
>CAZUFQ010000057.1:0-10015 GCA_964618735.1 uncultured Enterobacteriaceae bacterium | reverse complement strand
GGGAGCAGGATATCAATCCAACGTTGGGGTGGATTTTCCACTCCCAGCAAGCGCAGAAAATTCCCAAATGAGTCCACAAAGAAGTTAAAGTATTTAAAGAACCCAAGGAAGGAGAAGTTTAAAACAAGCGCGAAAATGAAGAGCCGTCTGCGGGCGGAGCTTTCCTCCATCACTTCAAAGCGATGAGAGACGTAGTAATTAATGCACGTTGAGGCCCCCATAAGGAGCAAGAAGCGGGCGTCCCACCAACCGTAAAAAAAATAACTGCTCGTGAGAAGCAACCAGTTCTGAGCGTCGAAACGGAGTTGCCAATAGCAGGATACGACGAGAATAAGAAAAACAAAGTATACGGTCGAATCGAAAAACATGCCTAGTTATTTCCTTGTACGATGCGCGCTCTTCTCTATAACAAAGTATATCAAAAACTTGAGGCGCAGATGCTATTGCAGATATCGAGCATTGCATATCACCAAGAGTGTTATCTTAGTATTGACGAAATCGCTGAATTTTTTCCTGCAACGCAAGGGCAGACGGCTCGGACCCATCCTTCGCGATGGGCCTCCCAATGATTAGGATGACCTTGGCCCTTTCATGCCGGACTGAATGAGAGACTTCTGCAGCAAGTCCTTCTCCCTTCGTGACCGCTGCGCTCCGTGGAAAAAGCCGGAGAATTGTGAAGATCTGGTTTTTCACGAGAGAGCCGAACTCGGCCGCAAGTTCAGCAAATAAGAGAGGAATCTAGTGAAAAGACACTTATCGTTATTGCTGAAGGAAAGCTCACCTCTGGTGAGATGCTAGTGCTAGCGCTTTCATTAGGTACGCTGCCCGAGAGTTGGCTCGGGCTCGCGCTACCTATCGTCTCGGACTCTTCTCCAAGCGTTCACGCGCTTTCCTACAACTCAGCATAGGTCGAATAGTGTCCGAGCCGCATGAGGAGTTCCGTCTGTGAATGCACGGAAAGTTTCTCGAAAATAGAGCGCAGATGATTGCGAACCGTGTGGGCACTAATAAAAAGGGTATTCGCGATGGTTTTCGGTTTTTGATTTGTTAACAATAAGCGCAACACGTCTCGTTCGCGTCGGGACAATTGCTGGAGCTGCGTGCGTATCTGGCCGGGCTGGGTTTTTTCTGGAATTGAGCACAAAGGCGTTTCTTGGGACAGATTTGGTTTCTGTTGATAGGAGAACTGGCGCGATTCTCCCTCCTGCCGTATGCCTGGAGACGGGTCGTGTTGTTCTTCATGTTTCCAAAGAGATCCCCATGTGGGCGACATTGCATTGTATAATTGAACTGGGACCTCAACCCTCACACGAGACGGAAGATCCAGCGTCTTTTCTTTCTGCTGCCCAAGAAGGGTGCGCAGTTCACGGAGAATAGAAAAAGAGTGCGACAGGTCATCTAAAACGGTTGTCAGTAATAGTTCAACCGACGGACTGGAAGTCCAGACTACCGGGTCTTTATACTCTATGACTTCCCGCAATTCCTCAGCACGCTCTCGCCAGCGTTTGTATATTTTCTGCATAATGCCAACCGCTCGTCCGTGGGTAATCACGCGCGCAACTTCACTTAATAAGAGCTGCACCTCAAACGGTTTCACCAAATAGGCAGCCGCCTGAAAGTGAATAGCTCGCATAGCCGATTCTAAACACGGAAGCCCAGTCGTCAAAATGATAGGTAAGTGTGCTGCCTTCCGCAGTGCAGGAATCCACTCGAGTCGTGCGCCGTCCGGCATGCTGATAGATGCAATCAGAAGATCGTAAGGTTCCTTCTTCGCTAGTTCCGCTATAGTTGACACATCTGTAGTGCAGCTGCAGCTGTAGCCTTCCTGCTCTAACACAGTCTTTGTCGTACAAAGAAAAAGCTCGTCATCGTCCGCAATAAGAATTCTTCCCAGTTCAGGCGTATCAGGCATAGGTTTACTCCAAATTCATTCTCGGAGCTGCGCGGGCAAATCTCTACTTCAAGTTTTGTCGAGATTGTTTCTAACAATGATAACGCAAGCGGTCAGAGAGTTGAAACGCGCAGTACATGTCCAAACTCTGAAAATCCTCGTTGCCTCCAACCCGCATTGAATGTTCCCAGTCATGTAGGTAATTCACATCCAGACAGGTCTATTCCCCGCAATCATCTCAAACTTTATGAATTCCGCAATGTACATAGGGACTACGGGCGCGCGTCGCGTCAATTTTTTGACAAATTGATTTTGCAGATATTGGCATCAACTCCAAATGCCTCTCTACAATGCTCTTAGTAATTTGTACCAAAACTAACGTCATAGTCCACTAGCCGATGGAAAGGAGGACATATACTTCCACTAAAGCGCTGACATGAATTCTCCAGCTTGCAGGTTGTTTAGCCTTGTTTTTGAGGAGCTGGTGTCGCCTTAACGGGACCGACTCTACTTGTGTCTGGATCTGGACTAGCAGGGTTTGTTAATTCAGCACGTTTTATGCCAGAACGATAATTCTTTACATTCCACAAAGTCCTATGCTTTTTGTTTCTCGCGTATCCAAGTGCTCCGCCAAAAATGGCAAAAGCCTGACAAATACGGCGAACCTGACAAAGAGTGACAGAGCAAAGTCAAAAATAAACGCTATCTCTGCAGGGTCTCTCACTGAGGCGCTGACATGAATCCTGCATCTTGCCGTCTATTCATTCTGGTCTTGAAGCAATTGTTGTCGCCTTAATGGATCCGGCTCTAACAATTGTCTGGCTCTTGAGTGAGAGCGCGCTGTACACCGTATTCTCTACCTCTGGTCTCTGAACCTATGAAGTGCTACTGCTAGCTTTCACGGTAGATAGCAACCAGAGTTTCGTGACAATGCGGCGAAGTTTTGAGATGCACGACAACGAACCACGGAAAAAGGAGGACCTAACATGTACGATCTGCTGGTGAAAAATGGCAAAGTGGTCGATGGAATGGGGACTCCATCGCGACATGCTGACGTGGCAATTGCAGGAGGGAAGATCGTTGAGATTGGCAAAGTCACTGGTGGAGCTGCTCAGATCATTGATGCGTCAGACCTAATTGTAGCGCCGGGATTTATTGACCCCCACACGCATTATGATGCACAAATTTGCTGGGACCGTTCTCTTACCTCGGCTTCCTGGCATGGCGTGACGACGGTGGTCATGGGAAACTGCGGCGTGGGTATAGCTCCCTGCCGACCCGAGGTGCGAGAGATTGCGGCTTGGGATCTTGTTAATGTTGAAGGGATTCCCTTTGAGGCGTTGGCGAAAGGCATTACCTGGGATTGGGTGAGTTTCCCCGAGTATATGGACGCCGCCCAGCGCCGGGGGCTAGGCATCAACTTAGCGTTCCTGGCTCCGCTCACTCCCTTTCGCCATTTTGTCATGGGCGAAGAGTCGATGGACCGCGCGGCGACGCCTTCGGAGATCAGCCAAATTCAGACGCTGTTGCGTGAGGCAATGGCGGCGGGCGCGTTTGGTTGGACGACAACCACAATCCTGCAACACGTAGGTTACAAAGGGCGACCATTAGCCTGTCGGCAAGCGAGCCGGGACGAACTTGCCGCCTACGCCAACGTACTCAAGGAACGAGGCAAGGGAGTGATTGAAACCACGCTGACCAAGTCGGCGGGAATGCTGACTGATGAGGAATACGAGCTCCTCGACCTGCTCTTGACCGAAAGTGAGCGCCCGGTCACTTGGCTGGCGGTCGTGGACCGGGAAGATAAACCAGAAGCAGCGCAGGAGTCCCTACGCAAGGCTGAGCCATTGATCAACCGCGGCGGCATTCCGCAGGTAAACTGCTTGCCGATGAGCAATGAGTTTAATCTTCATAATCCCTTCCTCTTTGGCAGTCATCCATCATGGAAACCGGCGTTCAATCAACCTGTCGAAGAGCAGATGCGCGTGTATCGTGATCCAGCGTTCCGTCAGGCCTTTCGCGAGGAATTGAAAAGCCCCCGCATCTTCTCCGGCAACTGGAATTTGGTGGAAGTGCGAGAGGTGCATAATCCCGCGCTCAAATCCCTGGAAGGGAAGACGATTGTCGAGGCGGCGCGGGAACGCGGCAAAGACCCGCTCGACACTTTCTTTGACATCGCCGTGGAAGATTCTCTCCACACCGAATACGTCATTGCGCTCTTCAACGTGCAAGAAGATCGGGTGGCGAAACTGATTACCGATCCCCGCGCGATGATCGGCTTGTCTGACGGCGGCGCGCATGTCGATATGCACGACAATGCCGGCTACTGCACCTATCTGTTAGGCAATTGGGTGCGAGACAAACAGATCATGACCCTAGAGCAGGCCATTCAACGCGTCACCTCTGAGCCCGCGGCCTTCTTTGGCGTCAAGGACCGAGGGACACTCGCCGTTGGTACAGCAGCGGATATTGTCATCTTTGACTACAATACTATTGGCCCCAAGGTTAATCCGATTCGACATCAGGAATGGCGAAGCGATCTTCCCGCAGGCGGTCGTCGCTTAGTGTGGCCTGCCGATCAGGGCGTGCAATACACTATCGTGAACGGAACGGTCTTGTATGCGCAACAACGCTATTCCGGCGCATTACCTGGACAGGTGCTGCGGTCGTAAGAATATTGGTTTGTTTTCCAAGGCTATAGACGAAACCTGCCAAGATCTGAATCGATCACGGTCGGTGGTGGTCCCCTGACCCCGCCGACCACAGATTTTTATTGTTGACGGTGGCGCGGTCACAAGACCGGCCATAGCTGTCCACGGCGCCTAACGTTAACGCCCTCCTCTTTTTCGTCTTGGAGGGTCTGTCTCAATTCTTTCAAGAGTTGACACTTGTGCAGCATTCGCCGAATAATGACCGTCCAGGAGGAGCAGCGATGCCTGACCAGACGCCCGCCGTCGGCACGGAGCGCAAGTTAGCCGCGATCTTCAGTACGGACGTCGCGGGTTACAGCTGTCTCTCAGGCGCGGTGTACGACCAAGTCAAGAGCAAGCTGGTGAGTCTCCTATTCTTCTTGCTCTGTGTAGCCTTGCAGGCGTCAACGGTCGTAGCCCAGCCTGAGTCCGCGACTAGCCATCAGCAGGGACCGACCGATCCGCGGGAACTCGAAGCCTTTCTGGACCCGTTCTTTGCTGAACAGATGACGAGGTTGCACGTCCCCGGCGCCGTCTTCTTGCTGGTCAAAGACGGGCAGATCTTTTTCACCAAAGGGTATGGCTTTGCCAACCTGGAAACGAAGACGCCTGTCGTTCCAGACAAGACCCTCTTCCGCGTTGGCTCGGTCTCTAAGCTATTCACCGCCACCGCGGTGATGCAACTGGCTGAACGGGGCCTGCTCAATCTAGATGAGGACGTGAACAAATATCTGACGCTCTTCCATCTAGAGAATACTTATCCCAAGCCGGTCACCATGGCCAACTTGCTGACCCACACTGGCGGGTTTGACGAAAGGTCCATTGGCATGGCTACCCGAAATGCCGCCGAGGTGAAGCCGTTGGGACCCTATCTGGCGGCCCGCATGCCGCCTCGCGTCCTACCGCCTGGTGAGGTGACCAGCTACTCCAATCACGGGGTCGCCCTGGCTGGCTATGTGGTCGAAGTGGTTTCTGGTGCGCCATTTGCCCAATATATTGAGGGGAACATTTTTCAGCCGCTCGGCATGCAGCACAGCAGCTTTCTGCTGCCGCCGCATCTGGCGCCTGATCTGGCTGTGGGCTACGAATACACTAATAATACCTACCGCCCGGTCCCGTTTGATTATCTAAACAACGTTGGTCCCGCAGGGTCCTTGAACGCCACCGCTGCCGACATTGCTCATTTCATGATCGCCCACCTGCAGGACGGTCGTTACGGCGAGACCCGCATCCTGCAAGAAGCGACTGCCCAAGAGATGCACCGGCAGCACTTTACCCATCACCCGCGGTTGCCCGGTTTTGCGTATGGTTTCTATGAGCTGTTCAAGAACGGCCAGCGGGCGATCATGCATGACGGCGGCTGGCGTGGGTTTTCCAGTCAATTAGTGTTATTGCCCGCCCACAATCTGGGCTTTTTTGTGTCTTCCACCACGTATAATCCTCTCGACGTCAGTCTGTATGTAGAACTGCTTGGTCGCTTTTTCGATCATTACTATCCGATGGCGAAGCAATCGTCCGCGCCCTCGCCAGGAATCGACTTCCGACAACGCGCCGCGCGCTTCACTGGTAGTTATCGTCATAATCGTTATAGCCGGCGCTCATTCGAAAAAGGGGCTACGATGTTCGAGCAATTTCGTGTAACCGCGAGTGACGATGGCGTCTTGACGCTGCATTTCCCTGGCGACTTTATCAAACCAAGCCGCTGGATGGAGGTCGAGCCGTTACTGTTTCAACGCGTTGACGGCAACGACTACCTCGCTTTCCAAGAGGATCAGAAGGGGCAGATCTCTCACCTGTTCTTCAACCTGCTAGGACCCAGCGCTCTGGAAAAGTTGCCCTGGTATGAAACCACCATTGTGCAAAGCAGTCTGAGCGGCGTGTTGCTGTTTGTCTTTTTCTCGGCCTGTCTCGTGTGGCCGGTTGGCGCATTGCTGCGTCGATGGCGTAAGCAACCATCCATCCCCTCCGAGCTGGCGAGACTGGCGCGTTTCCTGGCCGGCCTTGTCAGCATTCTCAGTCTGGTTTTTCTGGTTAGCCTCAACATGGCCTCCGCGCGGATAGGATGGGAGTTTGTGTACGGGACGCCTCCTGTGGTGATTGCCCTCTTATGTCTTCCGCTCATTACCACTCTCCTCACGGCGTTCTTGCCTATTTTCACTATACTGGCCTGGGAACATGCTTACTGGTCATTCACCCAGCGGCTCTATTACTCCACGGTCACCCTGGCGGCGCTGGCCTATATTCCGTTTCTCTACTACTGGAACCTTTTGGGGTTTCGGTTCTGATCGGGGAGACGTCTCACTCATGGGTGATCGGTTGCAAGTTTGGATGCTCAAGCGTGCTGTAGCGTTGGTGTTTATGCTCCTCAGCAGCGCGTGTGATACTTCGACTCCAAGCAAGTTCACTCCTGCGCCTGACGCCCTGCCGAGTGAATGGCTCTCGTATGGCGGCGATGCTGGCGGCCAACGCTATAGCACCCTTGACGATATTACCCGTGACAATGTCGGTTGTTTGACCGTTGCCTGGACTTATCACACTGGCGATGTGTCGGACGGCAAGGGCAAGATTGCCTCGACCAGCGCCTTCCAGGCCACTCCAATCCTTGCAGAGAACACTCTGTATTTCTGTACGCCGTTCAATCGGGTCATTGCGCTTAATCCCGAAACTGGAGAGGAGCGATGGACCTATGACCCCCACGTCGATTTATCCGGCCGCTACGCGAACCAGCTTGTCTGCCGTGGGGTCTCAACTTGGTTGGATCCAGACCGTGGGGTCGACTCAACTTGCCGTCGGCGCATCTTTACCGCCACCAACGATGCTCGCCTCATCGCGCTTGACGCGCAAACTAGTAAACTTTGTACAGATTTCGGTTCCGGCGGGATTGTGGATCTGAATCCGGGAATCGGAAATATCTTGTGGCGAGGGGAATATCAGGTGACCTCGCCGCCGGTCATTGTCCACGACCTCGTCATCGTTGGCTCCGCCGTGGCCGATAACGCCCGCATCCGTCCGCCGAGCGGTGTGATCCGCGCTTGGGACCTGCGTAGTGGCGCACTGCGTCTGAACTGGGATCCCGCCCCGCCCGACTTTGTTCCCACCACAGATAACACCGGAACAAGACGGTATGCGTTGGGTACGCCAAGTGTGTGGACCCCGATGGCCGACGACGCTGAGCGTGACCTGCTGTTCTGTCCCAACGGAACCCCCTCGCCGGATTATTACCGCAGTGACTCGAAACTGGATTACTATGGCAGCTCGATTGTCGCTCTCCGGGCCTCGACCGGGAAAGTCGTGTGGCGTTTCCAGACCGTCCATCGAGATTTGTGGGACTTCGATGTTCCCGCGCAGCCGACGCTCGTTACGCTCAGGCGTGCTGGTCAGGACATTCCCGTCGTGGTGCAAGCAACCAAGATGGGGTTCGTCTTCGTGCTCCATCGGGAGACTGGACAACCCTTGTTCAAGGTGGAAGAGCGTAGCTCGCCCCAGATTCACGTCCCTGGAGAACAACTTTCACCGACCCAGCCCTTCCCGGTTGCCCCTCCCCCTTTGGTGCGGTTTGAGCTTCGCCCCGAGCAGGCCTGGGGTCTGACTCCGTGGGATCGTGGAGCTTGTCGTAAGAAACTGGAATCCTTGCGGTGGGAAGGAATGTACACGCCCCCCACTCTTGAAGGAACGCTCATGTATCCTGGCAATGCTGGAGGATCAAACTGGGGCGGAGTCGCAGTCGACCCAGAACGGCAGATCTTAATTGTTAATACGATGGATATACCGTGGACAGTGAAGCTTCTGCCGGCGACAGACTACGAGCGCGAACGAGCTGCTAATCCAGGAGTCGAAATCTCTCCCCAGAGTGGGATGCCCTACGCGATGCGTCGAGAGATGGTAATGTCGCCTCTGGGTCTTCCTTGCAACCCGCCGCCCTGGGGGACTCTGGCGGGGATAGACTTAACCAGCGGCGCTATCCGCTGGCAGACGCCGTTAGGCATGGTTCACGTCGGCCCCATTCCACTCCCGATCGCGCATGGAATCCCCAACATCGGCGGTCCCCTCATTACGAAGAGTGGCCTCGTCTTCATTGGGGCTACTGTAGGAGACAATGCGCTGCGAGCCTTTGACCTGGAAACGGGAGAAGAAATTTGGCGACATGGTCTTCCCGCCGGCGGCCAGGCTACTCCCATGACCTATCGGGTGCACCAGGGAGGGCGCCAATACGTTGTCATTGCCGCCGGGGGCCATGGTCGCGCTAACATTCCCGGCAACTTGGGCGACGCGCTTGTCGCGTTCACGCTTGATTGACAGATTCTGTTCCTGAAGCATGCGAAGACGCCGGAATAGGCATAGCTGATCGCCCAAGAAATTAACAAAGTCACCAACTCCGGAGAGCAGTTGAGACAGAGCTGCGATGCGGAAAGCCGTCAAAGACGACGACTACTATCGGCCAGCGGGCTCGTCCGCGCTGCTTGACGAATGGAAGGCGTTGGTAGGATAATCGCCAGCGGGGAGGGTGAGTATGGAGCGCAAGCTCACCGCGATTCTCAGCGCCGATGTCAAAGGCTACAGCCGCCTCATGGGGGAGGACGAAGAGGCGACGATTCGTACTCTCACGGTCTATCGTGAGGTGATGACCGCGCTCATGCAGCACCGTGGCCGCGTCGTCGATTCCCCCGGCGATAATCTGCTGGCCGAGTTTGCCAGCGCCGTGGATGCAGTGCAGGGCGCGGTCGCGATTCAACATGAACTACAAAGTAGAAACATAGAGTTGCCCCACGAGCGCAAGATGCAGTATCGCATTGGCATCAACGTCGGGGACGTGATCGTCGAAGGCGAGCGCCTGTACGGTGACGGCGTTAACATCGCCGCTCGGCTCGAAGGCTTAGCTGAACCAGGCGGGATTTGCATTTCTGGCACGGTCTACGATCAAGTCGAGAACAAACTTGCTCTTAGCTACACGTATGTGGGGGAGCAAGAGGTTAAGAACATTGCCAAGCCGGTGCGGGTCTACCGCATAGGGGTCGCCGTTCCCTCGCCCCTCGGGGGCTTTGCCTCAAAAGTCGGGCTCCTACACAAGATGTTGGGCTCCCGCAGTATGTACTCGGCAACCGGTAGTAGTCTTTTTGACTTTTTGGGCAAAGCTCCCCTCGGGGGAGAGGGCCAGGGTGAGGGGGACATCCAAGACTCGGCAAATCAAAAGGCAAAAGGCAAAAATCAAAAGGCAAAAGTAGGAGAAGCAAAGTTGCACCGCTTGCTCCGCTGGATGGCGGTCGGACTCGTGCTCGTTGCCATCTCGGTGATAGCGACACGCTACTGGTCCTTCCTAGCACCGAGCACCCAGCACCCAGCACCCAATCCCCAACACCTGGTTCCCGATCCCCAACCCCAAACCCCTAGCCCCCAGCCCCCGCCGTTTCCCGACAAACCCCCCCTCACCCTTTCC
>CAZUFQ010000056.1:0-14221 GCA_964618735.1 uncultured Enterobacteriaceae bacterium | reverse complement strand
AGTCGCCGTGCACACGTTCTACCAGGGCTGGCTGCGGGTCATGTGTGGAGAGACAGACATGGGGATCGCCCAGATGCGTCAGGAACTCCTGACCTTGCAATCCATGGGGGCGCAGCGAGGTTGGCGACTGGTCCGATTGGTTGAAGCGTACGGACAAGCGGAGCGCAGCGAAGAAGGATTCCACCTTGTCTCCAAGGCTCTAACGGCTGTAAGTGAAACCGGGGAGCGTTGTGAAGAGGGAGAACTCTATCGGCTGAAGGGCGAACTCTTGGTGCAGGCGGCGCACGCAGCACACAGCAGGAACGCCATTCCAGGTCTGTCACGTATAGTGGTGGAGCCGACAGGCGCTGTGACAAAGAGCGCTTGCAGAAAGAACCTGAGGGTGCAGACGCATGTCAGTTTGTGAGGCGCCGGAGACCTGCAGGTGACGACGCTGGCGAGGTCGGAAGATCTACACGAAGCAGCAAGCGCCACGTCATAGAGTACACAAATGTCGCATTATGTGATTTAGTCTTTTTCCATTCCCGCAAGCACCTCGGCGGCGGACGCCCGCACTTGTGGATTGTCATCGTGAGCAGCGAGGTGGGAAAGAAGTCCTTCCACGTTCGGGTCTTTCTGCACGCGCCTTCCTAACTGTGCAATCGCTTCGACGCGCAGAGAAAGCTCTGCCGAGCTTACGGCGGTTTGCATTAATGTCTCCACAGGCATGGCGGCAAGTTCTGCTTGCCTATCCGCTGCGGCTTCGCTTTGAATCGTCGAGAATTCAGTGGACCGCGTCGCCTTCGACTGTTCAGCTGATAAATGAAGAGATCCTGGCGGTCCGCTTGCTGTTCTTGATGTGATCCAGATGTCGGTTAGCTTAGCGCCTTCTTTTGTTGGGGTGTAAAAGAGCAGAAAACTTCTCTCCCCGAGAATACGCCGCAGAGCCTCAGGCGTCGGAAGAGCCGTGAACTCCACCGACACTGGCGTTTCCTCAGCCTGACCGTTCAGCCAACGAACGCGCGCCCCGCTCAACCGGCTGATCTCCGCCATCACTTGCTCCAGGGAGGCGGCGTTAATCTGGGTGGACAGCTTTCCGTCTTGTACTGAGATTAGTCCGGGAGCAAGGTTAAGGGCATACACAGCGCCCGCGGGGCTCGCTTCCAAGGCGAGACACAATAAAAGGCTCATCAGCCGATAGCTTAACGTCTGGTGAGATCTTCTTGCTAAAAGCGATGCATATCTCATTCTTTTCATCGATAAATGGAATGATGGCGACATAGCTTTGACCGCTTCTGTCTCTAGAATAGACAGCTCTCTGTAAGGGGGCGCGAAACTCCGCGCCCCCTCGATTCGAGCGCCAGCTAGCCTTGATTATCGATGCAGATGACGTGCATTGAGGTGTCGTCAATGGTGAGGTTCAAGTCGGCGGCTCCCACCTTCCGCCCCAAGCAGTAGAAAGTGTGAGTGCCTGACAGGCTAGGAATAAAGCAAGTGTCCGCAATCACCATTTTGTCAACATCATCAATATTGCCCGCGTCCTGTTTCGTATCAAAACGGCGCACACAACCGTCAGTAGTGGAGAGCGCGAGGTTATTGGTTGCCGCATAGCGATAGTTATTATCACTGTTCGGATCGACCGGGACACTGGCTGTGGAGGCGCACGTCACTTCGCAGTGAAAAATCGAACCCGCCGGGATTGTCACTGACGTAGAGAGTAATTGTTTCCACGAAGCGTCCACATTAACGATAACGTCGGTGGTCGTCTTAGCACCGTCGATAACGGGCTCAACCGCAAGCGCGGCGGATGGGGCCATAACGAGGCTCAGCCAGAGTAATGAGTGGTATACTTTGCTCATGTGTTTCATAACTTTTTCTCCATACGAGACCTTTGTAGTGTTGAGTGGCGTCAAGCGGGGCATGCCCCGCCTGATTAGTTCTTTTCCGCTTGTTGAGTTCGAGAAGTTTCACTCATAGGTCTTTCCTTTCTGCAAGGAGAAACAATCGTGCTTCTTCTGCTTGCAATGTTTTGTTGACTACGTACATGTCACCGAGGTTGCAAATTGACCGGAGCGCTCTAGTCTTTTTGGCTGTTTGCTAAGTGAGTCGCACGAGGCCCTGAAATGTTCACAGCGGGTGAGTCAAGAGACATTTGGCTGTGACAACGTCTGTCCAAGCGCTGCTCGTTTACCTTCCTGCGAGCAGGAGTTGTTTAAGCCGGCGCTTCGCATTGAACATCCGCGTCCGCACGGTCGGAGCTGGGCAACCCGCCAGTCCAGCGATCTCCTCACCAGAGCAGCTTGCGCCGTACGCCAATTGCAAGACTTCACGGTGCGACGGTGAAAGTTGTTGGAAAGCCTCATGCAGGAAATGGAGCTGCTCCTCTTGCAATAGAATTTGCTCGGGGCTCTCGCTGAGATTATCTTCTTGTATATGTAGACTCTCGACGTCGGCCACAGGCGCCTCGGCGCGGCGCCGTCGCGCAGTGAGAGCCTTAAAGCGAGCGATGCCGAAGATCCAGGTCGACACTCGACTCAGACTGCGATAAGTCCCGGCGCTTTTCCAAACTTCTAGTAACACCTCTTGCGCCAGGTCCTCGGTTTTCCGAGGATCGTTGAGCTGCGACCTCAGAAAGCGACAGAGGCGCGTGTGGTAACGCTGGTAAAGGACAGTGTAGGCTGCTGTATCGCCGCCAGCTATTTGCTGGAGTAAGGCCTCATCGGAAAGACAAAAACCAGAACCCATCATGACAATCCTCCTCGTCAAAACGAGCCAACTGCCAACGAAAGAGAGGGTAGGCGCCTACGGCAAAAAAGTCGTGGGAAAGTTGTGGGAAAATTGTGGAAAAGTTATGGTCACGAAGAGGAGCGAACCTTTTCAGGTGCGCCGTCAAAACCGCGGCTCTAGAGAGGAACGACGCCGTTCCTTCTCTCATGGAGGCTCTTGGCGCCGTGTGCAGCTAACGACGCGGCGGATTCGGTTGCAGTAGTGGAGCCAGAATGGATAGGTGAGGCCAGCCGTTCCCACAGCCTACAGCGTCGGCTATCATCTCGAATAAATTTTGCCCCTGCACGTTGAGGAGCTAACCCTATGCCTGAAGACCACCCTCATATTGAAACAATCAAGAAGTATTATCATGGCTGTAACACTGCCGATGCGGAGTTGATCAAGTCCACGTTTACGAATGATGTGGTGCACTACTTCACGCATCACAAGCCGGTTCGTGGCGCGGAAGCCTTAGCGGCGTATTGGGTGAAGATGCAACCGCGCGTCAACGGTTTCTGGGCCGTTGATCACGCGCTCGTGCAAGGCGACGAAGCCGTCATTGAGTGGACCATGCGTTGGACGCCGGCAGGACAGAAAAAACCACAGCTGGTGCGCGGCTCAGAGTGGTACGTGTTTCGAGAGGGCCGCATTGCCGAGATTCGCGCCTACTACCTGAACCCGCGCCTGCCCTATCTGTTCACCAATTTTGAATTGGAAGATTTTCCCTACAAAAAGCGCGAGTTCTATACGCTCAAGGATTGACGGCGTTTCCACTCTTTCTCTTGCTTTTTCCCGTTTTCGCGGAGTAAATAGGGAGGACGGAGCGAAAAAGGAGGACAACCAATGCCGTCAGTTGAGGCCTTCGTGCAAGATTTGCGAGTCTATATTAAAAAAGAAGACGAGAAACCGCTGCTTGGTCCAGGTTTCTCCAAAAGCGTTCTGAATGGAGAACTATCTCGTGAACAGCTGAAAAAATGGGCGCTCAATCTCTTTTACCTGACTGGTCAACACATTCGCGCCTTTGGTGGAATTTTCATGAATACCGGCCTGAGTCCTCTGGACCAGAAGATTCGCCGTCATATCGTCGAAAACCTGATTGATGAGGAAACGATCATGGGACGCGGCGACGATGCGCACTGGATGTTATCCATGCGTCTGGCCAAAGCGCTAGGCGCGACGGATGAAGAAGTGCTACATCCGGTAGTATCAAAGGAAGCGGTAGAGTACGTGCGCTGGGTGATTGAACTCGGCAGAAAAGAATATGGCTTGGTGACGCTGGCGGCAATGTCGATCGGCGGGGAGATGCGCAGTGATAGTTCTATGAAAGGATTTGTTAAGGCGCTCAAGGAAAAATATCAGCTGAGTCGTGAAGACCTCGAATTTTTCTACGCCCACATGGGTGAGGCTGAGGCGCATGGCGAGCCAGTATTCGATATGGTGCATGAATATGCCATCACGCCGGAGCGACAAGCGAAGATTCGCGAGAACATCAAAACCTGGTGCGAAAAATTCAGCGCTGCTCAGGAAGGCGGCTATCGTGTGGCGATGGGATTGGATAACGGCGTGCAGGTGGATTTAGCGTAAAAGAATGACATCATCATTGTTCTACTGGTCGCCTTTCGACAGGTTCACGGTGATCAGTAGGTGACAAAAACTCTTCGTGCTGAGCCTGTCCAAGCACGACTTTGAGGAGCCCACAACTGAGAAGGAGGGGTAACCAATGTATGATCTTATTATCGAAAACGCTCGTATTTGCGACGGTACGGGCAAACCGAGTTTTCATGGTAACGTCGCGGTCAAAGATGGTATGATCGCCGCCGTCGGCAAAGGCAACGGCGAAGCAGCGACCAAGAAGATTAATGCGGATGGCCAGGTGCTAGCGCCTGGGTTTATTGATCCGCATACGCACTACGATGCGCAAGTGGCGTGGGACCCAATGGTGACGTGTTCATCGTGGCACGGCATTACGACTGTCGTGATGGGGAACTGCGGCGTTGGCGTGGCTCCTGTGCGACCGAAATCGCGTGACATTGTCATGTGGGATCTGGTGAACGTTGAAGCTATTCCTTTCGATGTGATGCAGCGCGGTATTGACTGGCAGTGGGAAACCCATGCGCAATATCTCGACGTCTTACAAAAACGCGGCATGGGCATCAATATCGCTTCGATCGCGGCGCTTACGCCCTTGCGCCATTATGTCATTGGCGAAGAGTCCTTTGAGCGTGGGGCGACGCCGGAAGAAATCGTTACGATGCAAAAAGTCTTTCGCGATGCGATCCGCGCCGGCGCGTTTGGCTTGAGTTCCACGGTTCTTAATAACCACATTGGTTTTGAAGGGCGTCCGCTCGCGTGTCGCAACGCCAGCCGTGAGGAACTGGCGGCGCTCTGCCAGGTGCTGCGCGAAGAAGGGCGCGGCGCCATTGAGATTGCGCTGACCGGCACGAACATTGGTCAAGTCTCTGATGACGAATATGATCTGCTGAAATTCTTGGTGGATGAAAGCCAGCGGCCGGTCACCTTCTTGGCGCTGTTCAACAAGCCTGGCAAGCCGGAGTCGTATCTGGAAGCCGTTGAGAAAATCCAGCCAATCCTCGCTTGGAACAAGGCGGTGCCCCAGGTGACCTGTCGCCCGTTGCGCATTCAATTCAACATGCGCAATCCTTTCATCTTCGCCATTTTCTCCGCCTGGCACGGTGTGTTTAACAAAAGCGTCGAAGAACAGATGAAGATTTATGGCGACCCTGGATTCCGCCAAACGTTCCGCGAAGAAATGGACCGTCGGCGCATTTTTGCGGGCCAGTGGGGACGGATGACTGTCCTCGATGCAAAAACTCCGGAAGTGCAGGAGCACGTCAAGAGCAAGAAGACGGTTGCGCAAATCGCTCGCGATCAGGGCAAGGATCCCATTGATGCTTTCCTTGATCTCGCTATTGCAGATCGTCTTGAGATCATGTTCGATCTGCAAGCCTTGAACTTTGATCTGGAAGGCGTCAAAAACCTGGTGTCCGATCAACGCTTTCTGATTGGCCTGTCCGACGGCGGTGCGCATGTCGATATGCTGTGCGACGCTGGGTATGCCACGTACTTGCTCGGTCGCTGGGTGCGTGAGTATCAAGTGCTCTCGCTCGAGGAAGGCGTGCGACGACTAACCTCCGTGCCTGCGGACTTCTTCGGGATTCCGAAGCGCGGACGTATTGCTCCAGGATTGGTGGCGGACCTGACGCTCTTCGATCCAGACACCATTGACGCAAAAGATCCAGAATATGTGTGGGATCTGCCCGGCGGCGGCAAACGATTCGTTGCAAAATCGAAGGGGATCACGTCAACGATCGTGTCGGGGCAAATTCTCTATCAGAATGGTGAGTATCAAGGCGGATTGCCGGGGAAGGTGCTGCGCAGCTACGACGCGTAGCGGAAGAAAATTCACATCTGACGCAACACGGAACACGGAAAGAATACGGCGCTATTTGTCCTGCGTGTCTCGTGTTGCGTAGTCACACGTTGTGGTCAACAGTCTCTGTTGACCATTTCGTATTCTTGAGCGAAGGGAACGACAAGCTCTCCAGAATGGAGAGTAGCCTTCTTTAAGAATCGCGTCCGCGAGTCGTTTCCAAATACCGAACAGCTTGTTCCATGTTGCCTTCCCGCCGCACGGACGACCGATTGGGGTCATGAGACACAACACGGTCTCGTCCGAGACTTTTGGCTGCATAGAGCGCCTCGTCTGCTTGGGCAAGGAACTGGATGGAGTCCGTTGGGTTTCCTTCTTCTAGGCTTGTGACGCCGACACTCATGCTGATGCAAAACGAACCTGACGGAGGAGAAAAAGATAGCGCTTTCACTGCAATGCGGAGTCGTTCCGCCGCGACTGTTGCCTGCGCCATATTGGCGTCGCAAAGAAGGATGACAAATTCTTCTCCTCCATACCGTGCAACTACGTCACTGGTGCGGCTGTAATGCAGTAAAGTCTGCCCGACCTCTTTGAGGACCTTATCGCCGCAGGTGTGCCCATACGTATCGTTCACTTTTTTGAAGTAGTCGATGTCGCACAACAAGAGAGCTAACGAATGTCCGTGGCGCGCAGCGCGCTGCCATTCTTCTTGGAGGCGTTCGTCAAAATGACGACGGTTGGCGAGGCCTGTAAGGGTATCTTCCCGAGCCAGATGCTCTAACTGAATCTGTTGATCTTTGCTCGACTTTTGCTGCCGTACAATGCGTTCCCCCACTTGCAGACGTGCGCGCAGTTCAGCAAGACTAAACGGTTTCGTGAGGTAATCTGCCGCTCCCAGCTCTAACCCTTTAACTTTATCTTCGAGGGCGTCACGCGCGGAGGTGATAATGATGTGAAAATCTCGCATTTTTTCTTCGGCCTGGAGCGCATGACAAAACTCAAATCCGTCCATTTCCGGCATCATAATGTCAAGCAGAACAATGTCCGGGAGATTTTCATGTACTTGGTGGAGCGCTTCTTTGCCTGTAGAGGCGAGAGTCACTTCGTGGCCCAGCGCTTTCACCATGCGCGCGACAATATCTCTGAGATCGCGATTATCCTCAGCAATAAGGACTCGGAGGGCGTTAAGCGCCGGCGACTGCGTCTCTTTACCTGGAGAAGAAAGAGGAGCAGTGGAGGCTGGACGAGCGCCCAAGGTGAAGGTGAGGGGCTCCTTTGCAGAGGCAAGGCCTGACGCGGAGAAGCCTTCATTGTTGCTTTTTGTTTCCATAACGAACACGCCCTTTAGAAGCTTAGACTAAGAAGATTGCGTATAGAGTCCCTCGTCTTCAGGCTTCGCCACTAATGACAAAAAAGCCGTTCTGCACTGTCTCTGAGGAACTATCGTAACCTTAATGGGTTCGGCTTGCGCCTCGATCACGACTTAGCTAATCGAGCACGTTTTATGCCAGAATGCTACTTCTTACATTTTACAAAGGTATAGGCTTTTTATCTCCTGTCTAGCAAATGGCTCTGCCAAAAATGGCAAAAGCATGACAAATGCGGCAGACATGACAAAAATGACAGTGTTGAAGTCAAAAATAAACACTCTCTCGTCCCTTGCGTTAAGCTGCTGGCTTCTATGGAAATCTTGCAAGCTGTTCAGCGCTGTATTTGCAGAACTGTTGTTCCCTTTTAATAAGAGCGGCTCTCGTGGTTCCCAAGGCATACGGCAAAATGTTCCGCGCTATTTTGCGCTGCTCTTGCGTTTGCGCCTTCTGACCGGGTGCAGGTCCGACGCCCCACTGCGTCCAGAGGCGCTCAACCACGCTAGAAAATCTGGAGCCGGCAGCGGACGACTCAGGAAGTATCCTTGAGCGAAATCACACCCTAGCGACTTCAACAAATCCCACGTTGCTTTATCTTCTATTCCTTCTGCGACGACTTGCAGACCGAGATTGTGTCCCAGCTCGATAGTCGAGCGAACGATGGTGGCGTCATCTTCTTCCGTGGCCATCCCCATAACAAACGACTTGTCAATTTTAATTTCATCCACGGGCAGTCGTCTCAGATAGGCCAGGGACGAATAGCCGGTCCCAAAGTCGTCGATCGAGATGCGTATTCCCATATCATGGAGCCGGGTGAGAATGTCGAAGGTGCGTCCTGGATCAACAGACAACGCGCTTTCCGTAATTTCTACTTCCAAGCACGCTGGTTCCAGCGCCCAGCGCGACAAGAGCTTCACGATCACGTCGGGAAGGCGCGAGTCCTGCAGATTGTGCATCGACAAGTTGACCGCCACCCGAAGATCCACACCACTGCGTTTCCACTGGGCGCACTGACGCAAGGCGTCGTTTAACCCCCAGTGACAAAGGGGGCCAATTAACCCCGTTTGCTCTGCCCAGGGAATAAATTGATAAGGCGGAATCAATCCTCGTTCCGAATGACGCCAACGCACCAGAGCTTCAACTTGAAAGACGCTTCCAGTGACAAGGCTCGCCTTTGGTTGATAGTGGACGAGAAGCTGATCAGAGGCGATGGCTTGGCGCAGCTCTGCGGCAAAGAAGAGCCGCTCCGGTTTGTGAGAATCATGCTCCGGTTGATAGAAAGCATAATCGCAGTTCGCGCGTTTTGCCGCATACAAGGCAATGTCCGCCCGCCGCATGAGAGTGTCGGCGTCTTGCCCGTGTTGAGGATACAGGGCAATGCCAATGCTGCCCCCAACATTAAACGCGTGACCGTCTATGACAAAATCGTGCTCCAGGACACGCACGATGCGATTCGCCACATTTTGTGCGCCGCTTTCATCTCCTGCATTTGCCAAGAGAACGGCAAATTCGTCCCCGCCTAGCCGAGCCAGGGGATCACACTTACGGATGATCTCCTGCAAGCGCGCGCCTACCTCTCGGAGCAGCGTGTCCCCCCACTGATGTCCGAACGTGTCATTAATTTCCCGAAAACGGTTGAGGTCGAGCAACAAAAGCGCCAGGGGCTTTTTGCGACGGTGCGCGTTGAGAATCGCTTGCTGGAGACGCTCCTGAAACAATGCGCGGTTTGGCAGATCCGTAAGCGAGTCGTGCAAAGTCCGATGCCGCAAGGCCTCCGCCTGCGCTAAGCGTTCACTAATATCCCGCGCATTAACGACAAGACCGACTTCACCAGCTTCGTTATGTAATCCTGTATTCATCGTTTCGAGTATACGCCAGGAACCGTCGCGATGTAGAAAACGAACCTCTCCTCGATACGCAACTCCTTGATTTTGCAAGGCCGAAGTAAAAGTGGTGCGGACTGTGTCTTGAT
Source organism: uncultured Enterobacteriaceae bacterium (assembly GCA_964618735.1). Taxonomy (GTDB): domain Bacteria; phylum Desulfobacterota; class Binatia; order Bin18; family Bin18; genus SYOC01. Next base: position 4,746 of record CAZUFQ010000056.1, on the reverse strand, counting down.
CGTCAGGATGTATGTAGGAAAAAATATTTCTTCCGGTCAAATCTTCTTGCACATAGCCCAATAAGCGTTCGCTTGAGGGACTCGCATACCACACAAACCCTTCCGGAGTGAGGAACGTGATCAGATCAGAAGAGTGCTCCAGCAACGTGCGAAAATGTGGAAGACTCTCTTGGAAGTGACGTTTCAGGGCGGGATCCTGCGAAGAGGGGGCAACGTTGGTAGCGTTTGACAGGATATTCATCCGCTGACTCTCCTCTCCCTCGGAGCAATTCTGTGAATAGTATTGAAGCGCATTGTGTAGACGATCGGCGTTTAGTGGCTGAGGTTTAGACGATGTCTTTCTGTAATAGTTTGCTTCGGGGGCTCTCAACATCATCCTCTGCCATCGGCCTCCCGTGGTATTTCTTTAAGACGTCGCCCTGCTTATCCGATGCGTTGCCTTCCTGGTCGATTTGGGGTACGGATAACTGCGCTTTTCAGCGGAAGCAGAAGGAGGAATATTCATGGAAATCCGTCCGGCATCGTTGCTGCCAGAACAGTTTGGGCCCCTGCAAGGCGTCCGCATCCTTTCGACCGGCAGTTTGATTGCCCAGCCCTATGCGGCTTCGCTTGCCGCGGACATGGGCGCTGAGGTCATTCAAATCGAACGCCCCGGCGAGGGAGACGCTGCTTGGCGGCATCTCGGTCGCCAATTGCCAACAAAAGATGGGAACGGATTTGTCGCTACTACATGGATCCAAGAACGACGGAATTCGTTTTACGCCACTCTTGATTTTGGTAAGCCAGAAGGGCGAGAGATTTTTCTCAAATTAGTGCAAGTCTGCGACATCTGGATGGAAAGCTCGAAGCCGGGGTCCTATGGGAAATGGAACCTCACTGATGATGTCGTCTTACAGAGGAACCCAAAAATCGTCATTGCCCACGTGTCTGGCTACGGTCAAAGTGGTCATCCTGATTATCTCGGACGCGCGTCGTACGACATGATCGGACAAGCGTTCGGCGGTTTGATGCATCAGACCGGGTTTCCTGATCCTGAGCCCCCTGTGCGTGCGAATCCCTGGACGGCAGACTATATCACCGCCTTATTCTGTTTGTGGTCCTCACTGGCTGGCTACATTTCTGCCCAACGGACCGGGAAAGGGCAGGTGATCGACATTTCCCAATTCGAGTCGATTCACCATTTGTTGTCCGGCACGATGGTGGAGTATTTCGCCGACGGCTTCGTTCGTCAGCGCTCAGGGAACAAAGCAACCGCCTTTCAACCCTACGATGCGTTTCAAGCGAGTGATGGGTGGGTGGTGGTTGGCGCCGTCGGCTACGCCGTCTTCTCCCGCGTATGCTCGGTGTTGGGGCTTGATCCGAGCGAAGAAAAATGGAAAATCGCCTGCACCGATATCAATTCTATCGAAGGCATTGAGTTCGACGCCCTATTGCGCGGCTGGGTGGCTGAGAGAACAGTGGCCGAGGCGGTGGAGACAATGAATACGGCGCAGGTGGCGTGCTGTCCCATCATGAACAGCCGCGACGTCGCTGAAGATCCACACTACAAAGCGCGCGGCGTGCATATTGAGTGGGAAGACGACCAAGTTGGAAAAGTGAAGGGGACCGGCGTTAGTCCATTATTTTCAGCTACGCCAGGAAAGATTTGGCGCGGCTCCGTCCCGGTGGGATATGACAACGAAAAAGTATATACCCAGTTCGCTGGGCTCTCCACCGCTGAACTCGCGCAGTTAAAAGAAAAAGGAGTGATTTAATGTAGAAATGATGAATTCTGAATAATGAATTCCGAAGAACACATAAGGCGGCTCCTCTTTTTGTGTTCGGTTCATCGTTCTGTATTCATCCTTCTACGTTTCTTCTGGAAAAGGCATGCCGCTGCTCGAAATTCGCGATCTTTGCAAACGGTACGGCGCCGTAACGGCGCTCAAAGGCTTGTCGTTAGACATTGAGCGCGGAGAATTCTTCGGCCTGCTTGGCCCCAACGGCGCCGGCAAATCGACGACGATCAATATTTTGCTGGGTTTGATCCTTCCTGATAGCGGCTCCATCCGTATTTTCGGCGAGGATTTTACCAAACAACATTCCGCCATCCGGCGTCGTATGAACGTTGCGGCGGCGTTCACGAGCTTGAGCGGTGTGCTCACGGTTCGTGAGAACTTGAAAGTGTACGGCCACATTTACGGCGTTAAAAATCTCAAGGCGAAAATTGCTGAGTTGCTGGAACGATTTGAAATCGTTGATCTGGCGGATCGTAAATTGCAACAACTCAGCTCCGGACAGCACACGCGCGTCACTTTGTGCAAAGGGTTGATCAACGACCCCGAGCTGCTCTTTCCCGACGAATGCACCGTGGGGCTGGACACTGACATTGCGGAAAAGACTAGGCGCACGCTCCAGCAGTATCAGCGAGAAAAACAGCACACGCTCATCTTTACTTCGAATCAGATGAACGAAGTAGAGGAGTTGTGTGGACGCATCGCTTTTCTTAATAAAGGGGAGATTCTCCGCGTCGACACTGCAGAGCGTATTAAAGGATTAATTCCTCAGCAAGTCTTGGAGATTCGCTTTCCCGTTGGAATAGATCTTGTCAACATCGAACAGCTGGACGGTTATCCGCACGGCGAACGCGCCGGCGACTCGACCTTGCGCTTTATCCTCGATGATCCTGCGCGACAACTTGATCCGCTCTTGCGCAAGCTGACGCAGACCGGCGAGCAGATCGTCGACATCCAAGTGATGCGACCCACCCTTGAGGATGTCTTTATCAAAGTGGCAAGAGGGGAAATATGAATTCCACAAGGGCGCCTTCGCCCTTGTGTGTTTGATCCATTGGGTCCTCAACGCTTTGCCTATTCATTTACTGGCTTGCTTCCTGGCCTATTCTCTATTAGGAGCAGTTGAACGCTTAAGCGTTTTGCTGGGAATCGCGTCTATAGAAATCCGATGTCAGTGAGAAAGGCGGCGAGCTCAAGCTCCACCTGGAGGGCCTGCATAACCTCTTTCTCCCCTATCCGTTGGGCAAGCCGCATCGCTGGGAGCCCCTTAACATATTCAGGCCAGCGCCGAGTAAGTTGCAACGCGGCTTCTTCTGTTGTTGGCGGACGAAGGTCTCGGCAATTTTCGAGGTGCCGTAGTAACAGGGCTTCATGGCAAGGGTGTTGCCAGATTAACCTGAGCTTTGCAACCGCGGCGATCTCGCGTATTCGTGCATCCCGCTCTGGCGCGCGCCCCAACCTATCAGCATCGAGCAGGACTGCCCGGACCACATAGGGCGCATCACGCTTACGCTCACGCTCTGTGATAAGTCGTTGGGCAAGCTCCACGAGGGCTAAAGGATCACCTCCGCCGGGCCTGAGAAGGACAACATCGAGATGGATATCTTGGCGACGCGCTTCAAGCAGTCGGTGCAGGAGGGCGCCATAACCCCGCTCGCTTTCCCCTTCGCATCCAAGGAAGACACGACGGCGCTGCTGGATGAAGGGTCGGTGCAGACGTTTCATCCTAAGTGGGGCACTGCACCGTAAATACCGCCCAGGTATTTGCGATAGTAGTTGTCGCCTCGCCGCACCGCCTGTACGTCGCGTAAGCTGTAGACGATTGTTCGGCCTCGGCTGTCCTTCTCACAAAACAACACTTCCTCCTTAATCAGGTCTTCAAGCAGCGACGCGTTTTGGCATGTCATCCAAAGTTGTGCGTCGTGTGGATTGCGATCTTGATCATGAAACCATCGCACAATCTCCGGCAGAACAAGTGGATGAATGGCGAGATCAAGTTCATCAATTACAGCGACCCCACCAGTTTCGAGTGCTTGAACGATCAGCGGAAAGACTCTCACGAAGAGTCGCGTTCCGTGGCTTTCGAGTTGCGCCGGTAATGGTCCGGCTAAGCCCTCATGCTCGAACCATGCTATCGGGCCATTAACGCCTTGCTGAAGTTGCATCGCCCGCACCCCCAGGCCGATGCGCTCGATGTCTTGGTTCAGTCGCTCCAAGAGCTTCGGATTCGCCGCGTAATGGCGGGCAATGGTATCATCGTTCACTTCCTGCTTCTCAATGAGGATATTGGAAACTACCAAAGCAGCAACGTTCCACAGGAGAGTTGCGAATGGATGCTGAAGTTGCGTCAGTGTAGAAACGACGCTGGCATTTGGCCGCAGAATCTTCTCTAGCGCTTGGCGATATCCGGCGAGCGCAAAAGCTTTTCCAGCACTTATTGTTCCTTTATCGTCCCGTTCGAACAAGCGCACTTGCCTACCCGCGTCCCGAGGCCAGTACCGGAGCGTCTCTCTTAGGACCCTCTGTGGTTCGTCCTTCGGGCCGCCGAAAGAAACCTCGTATGCATATCTGCATAGAGGCGCAACAGGATCGTTCGCACGGTCGAGCTCTGCGGGGCCAGCAAAGTACACCGCGAGACGTGTTGGTAAATCTCGCGAAGTCTCATCGTTGAATCGCTCATACGGCATCCAAGTTTCGGGAGCCGCCCGGAAGCTATCCCTGACGAACCATGCGAGAAAGGAAAGCGCCTTGAGGACGTTGGACTTTCCCGATGCATTCGCACCGAACAGCGCCATGACTTTCGGGGCACGCTCAGCGGCGCCGCGCCAGACAGGGACCAGCCGTCCGGGTTCCTCGGGTGCATTGCTTGCTGCCCGTAGATCTATAATCTGCGGATCTCGAACCGAATAGAAATTCACTATCTCTAGGCGATGCAGCATAAATACATATCCGGCAGTTGGATAAGGGTCTT
>CAZUFQ010000055.1:9429-14231 GCA_964618735.1 uncultured Enterobacteriaceae bacterium | reverse complement strand
TGCGCTGCAGTTGCGCTTGTCGATGCCGAAGCTCAGTCTGCCGCCACATAACTCCCGGGCTTCAACACTAAGATGTCGCCAGGGACCACCTCAGCTGCAGAAATTTCGCTGGCTCGTTGGTCACGAATGATAACCGCCGAAGGCCGGACCAAGTTCTTCAACGAACGGATAGTCGCCTCGGACTGGTTTTCGGTGACATAACCAATCGTCGCGTTAATCGCGACCACTCCCATAATAACCAGTGCGTCAACAAGCCCACCGGTCACGACTGAAATTCCTGCAGCCACAGTGAGCAGGGCGACAGGAAGAGAATTGACTTGATCCGTCACCATCTCCCAAGTGGAACGAGGCTCGGATTCAGGAAGCGCATTGGGTCCATACATTTGTAGATGGCGCCGTGCGTCTTCCAACGATAAGCCGTGCGTGGCCGACGAATGCAGAGCGGCGAGTGCTGTGCTCGCTTCAAGTGTATGCCAAGGAGACGTTTGGTCTACACCTTGTCGCGCAGGCAAGAGTGTAGCAGGGGACACAGGAGCAGAAGGAAGAAAGGGGAAGGTCCTGTCTGTTGTAGACGCCCCGCGTGGGGCGTCTTTCGCGTGTATAGGCGCAACAACCTTTGCAGCAACCTTAGGTGAAGCTCCGTTGGTTGCCGTATGCGGGGCGGGAGTGGCCACATCATAGCTGTGATGACCATTGCTCGTTTCAGGAGCAGTAATAATCCCTTCAATCAGCGTTGCGATTGAACTTGGAGTCTGCTCTGAATTGAACGAGATCAGGGCGTTGCCGGTCAGCGGATTGGCGGAAACCTCGTGAATGCCGATCTTTTCCACGAGTCGAGTTTCCAGCCGCCGCTTGAGCGCCTGGGAATGATACAGTCCTTGGACCTTAAATCTTGCCCTGCCGGGGACAGCGGTATGAATGACTTGGACCACCGTCGTACGCGCTCCTCTGTGATGCGTTGGTTTGTATTCGTATTGCTAGTGAACAAGCGCGAGCCCCTGCCGCACGCCATTCACTTGCAGTGATTGTGGAAACACGGCGCGGACAGCCTCTTTCCCATCGGCTGCCGCGCTGATCAGAATCTCTCTCACCATCTTGACCATGGCGCTGCTAATAGCTCCCGCCGCTTCCAAGGCACCTTCCACCGCCGCTCGCGCCGCCATTCCGCCATTTCCACCAATTTCGCTCACGGCCTCAATCACGCCAGAAACCGCACGGCTGGCGACGACGCCTACGTCAGCGCCGATCTCTGCGGCGCCGGACACTGCGCCTTTCACTGCATGATGCGCGGCGATACAAATGTCGCCCCCGACATCGCTTACTCCCATGATCACCCCTTTTGCGACGCTCTTGACGCCGAGGGTGAGGCCGGCTCCCACCTCCTCAACCGCTTGCAGCACGCCTTTCACAATGTCGCCAGCGATCCCGTCACTCGCAACAGAGCCGGTGGCGCGTAGAGTAGTACACACCGTAGTGCGCACCAGAGAGATGATTTCGGCTTCGATCTCATTGATCCCTTTGAGACTGCCGACGATGCCTTCTTTGATCATCACTCCGGTTCTGCTCATGCCTACCCCAATGCTCGGGCCATCAGGAACGTCATCCATCATGTCAGTGCTCCTTTTTGCGTGTACGTGTAATTGTTAGTCTTACTGGTCAACAAAAGCTCTTGATAATTGAGTCTTCCTATTCATACATCTGCTGGCAGTGGAGCGAGATGTTCTTCTTGAATACGGAACGCCTCTCGGCCAACAGGCGGTGATTCAGCACCCTGCTGCGCGGGCTGCACGTAATAAAAACGATGGGGAACGCTTGGCCCCGCAACGAGCACTCGAGAGACGACTTGAAATTGTTGCACGACGGGTTGACGCATGGGCTTGAGAAAACCGACATGCGTCACCAGATCACCGATTTCATACTTGAAGCCTAAATCCCGCATGGTTCACCTCGCTCACGCCCATGAGTGGGCGGCACGCCGCCCGATCATTTTAGGGCGGTCTACTATCGTCGTCAGAATTTTGTTTTTGCGCCATAAATCTATCGCTGCGGCAGCGCCGCGTTGAGAACGTTTTTGATTCCCTGGACGGCAGTCACGAGCACAGTGCTGACCGCGTTGACCGCCTCCGTCCCAACGGTCCTGAGCGTTTCAATAGTTCCTGTGGCCGCCGATTGCACCAGCGCGCCGGCGCTCCCACCGACCTCCTGAGTAATCCCGACTATGCCTTGCGCCGTTCTATTCGCCACTGCGCCGACATCTGCGCCAATTTCTGCAGCCCCAGCAAGGACTCCACGAGCGGCGTGATGAGCGGTCGTGAGCACCTCACCGCCGAGATCGCTCACCCCTGTGACAACCCCAGTCGCCAGCGTTTTCGCATTCTTGGTCAAGCCCACCCCAACGTCAGCGACGGCCTGGGCAGCGCCGCCAACGACATCCTTGAGGGCGGAGACGCCGCCTACTGCAACAGACCGTGTGGCGTTAATGGCCCCGCCCGCGGCGTGCTCGAGTATGGCCAGCGCCTCGGTTTCTATTTCGTGAATCCCTTTGAGGCTGCCGACCACGCTACTTTTTACTGCCTGTCCAGTCTCGGTTAATGTTCCTGTGGTTGTGCTAGTTTCGTCTGGCATGCTGGACCTCCTTTCTTCAATCATGTCATTAATTGTGTGTTGCTCTGTCACGACCTCTTCCTTGAGCTGTGCTGTCGCATCCGTGTTAACAGCTTCTGGGGCGGCGGCAACAGCGCCAGACTTCTCTTCGGCTTGGGGTTCCTGCGTGGGCGGCGACGCTAGATTTTCGGTCACCGTCTCCGCCTCCCTCGCCCGTCGCGCCACTCTTTTCCGTCGTTTTTCCGTCATGATATGCCCTCCCGCCTACGATCGGGCCAGTACATGCTGAGACCGCACAACGGGCGCCACGTTGCTGCTGTCATCACGAAAAATGTGAGACACAGGGGAAGAATCAGGCTTCCGATCCCATTCTGCCAATCCGCCCCCAAATGTCCTTTCATTACCCGCTGAATCACGGCGTCAGTGACAATCATTCGTCCTGCCGTCCAGGCCAATACGCCCGCACCAATAGTGATAAAGAACGGGTAGCGCCTCATGAGTGCAGAAATAAACACACTGCCGGTCATGATCAGCGAAACACTAAACAACAAGCCGAAGATGATCAGAGCTGGATGTTGATGACCAACCCCAGCCACCGCCAACATGTTATCCACACTCATGACGAAGTCCGCGCAAATGATCGTCTTTACTGCACTCGCAAGGCTTTGAGTAGGACGCAACAATGGCGACTCTTCTTCATTTTGCAAAAGTTTCCACGCGATCCAAAACAAAAGCACGCCGCCGCCGCCCAGCAACAACGGAACGCTGAGCAAGCGCACCACAACCAGGGTCACCAGAATATGCAGGAGAACTGCTCCCGCCGTACCGTAGAATAACGCGGGGCGACGCTGCGTTGATGGCAGACGATTGACAACCATCGCCACCAACACGGCGTTGTCTCCACTCATCACCAGATTCACCCCCATGATTTGCAGAAGGGCGAAAAAAGAAGTCTCGCTCCAGTTCACTGTCCGTTTTCCCTTACATCACTTGCTGCAATTTGTTCCTCTAGCCGCACTATTGCTTGTTGCACGTCTCGTGGAGAGACGCGCAGTTTCGACATCAGTCGTCGTGCGTCCACCAGATCGTACGGATGGCGCAATAAATAGTAGACTGTCCTCTCCACTGGATCTTTTGTCGAATGGAGAGTTGCGTAGTCGAGAGATGTGTAGTCCATAACCTCCTCGTCTCACGACGCGGTCATTTCGACCGTCGTGAAATGTTTAAAGGGACATTCGCAGACTAGAAGCCAGTCTGTTGATACTTATGGGAAAGACTGAGCCTACCGTTGCTCTTCGCCCGGCTTGGGGTTCAGCATGAAGTACGTGCCCAGTGCGAACCAAAGAAAGTCATACCAAGTCGGGGCAACGAGCGTTTCGGACTTGATAAGCGAACGAATACCCAGACCAAAAAGGAGCAACGGCGCGAGAACCTTAAGATCAATGCCGCTCGCGGTTGCCTGCTCTACTCCAGCGTTCAGGTTGCCAAAGAAAGAGCGGATCGCTCCTGCGATCGGCGGAAGCGCGGTAGTGCTAGCGGCGCCATTAGTGAAAGACTGCCAAGTCTCAAAGTCTGGCAGCGTCAGCCCAGGAAAAAGTGCAGCCAGAGGCTCCATGGATGCGCGAAACCCCTCGGGTGAGCCCAACGCTTCAGCGTCGTACAGAATGAGAACGCTCCCTGTACGAACACTCGTTTCCACTTTTTGCACACCAGCGATAGAGGCCAGACTCTTCTGTATCTGCACCGCCAGGGCTGGATTATCCCGTACCTGCGCCACCTTCAGGCGGATACGCCCAGGTATAGCATGTACAATTTTGCTTGCAGCCGCGTCCATCGCTTTACTGTTTCGTTCTGCTTTCGTTTGCTAGTTCGTTTCTGTAGTGGTTGCAGCCGCAGCTGTACTCCGCTCTGCTTTTACCTCAGCAATTAAATCGCTGAACTGTTCACTCCCTTCAGCGACGATTTCTTGCAACGAGTCGGCAATATAGAGTCCACCTTTGATGAGTCCCTTAGCGACTGGCCGGATCACCCCGCCGACTACAGGCAAGAGTGTAGGCGCGACTAACGCTACGCCAATCCCAATCGCGACGGTTGTTCCCCACCCGGAAAACACATCATCAAACAATGCCATCACAACCTCCTGTTATGTTCGAGCAAAGATACTGCAACATTGCTACCACCTTTACAATCTGGCCGAA
>CAZUFQ010000055.1:0-9329 GCA_964618735.1 uncultured Enterobacteriaceae bacterium | reverse complement strand
GAGCAAAGATACTGCAACATTGCTACCACCTTTACAATCTGGCCGAAAGTTATAGTAGCTTAGTCGACGTGGAGAATACCGCGCTTCAACGCAATGGTGACGGCTTCAGCTCGATTCCCTGCTTCTAGCTTGGCTAATAAATTATTCACGTGCAACTTCACCGTGCCTTCAGCGATGGACAACGTTGCGCCGACCTCTCGATTGCTTTTCCCTTCGCTTAACAACTGCAACACTTGGAATTCTCGTGGAGTGAGATCAGCTCTGGGTTGTCGCTCTTTCAACTTGGAAACAACTGTTTGTGAGAGGCTTTGTTCTCCACGATGGACAGATCGAATACAGGCCAAGAGTTCGTCTCGCGGCGTGTCTTTAATCAAATAGGCCTGAGCGCCGGCATGGAGGGCGCGGTAAATGTCTTCGTCTCCGTCGTATGTAGTCAAGACAATGATGCGCGCATCTGGGTTCTGCGCGCGAATGGTGCGCACCGCCGTGACGCCGTCCATCTCCGGCATGCGTAGGTCAATTAAAGCAAGGTCCGGTTTGAGTTGCTGAAACAGTTCTACTGCTTCCCGACCATTTTGCGCTTCGGCCACCACGCTCATGTCCGGTCGTCGGTTCAACAGCATGGCCAATCCTTCACAAACAATGGGATGATCATCTGCAATCAGAATGCGAATAGGATTGACCTTATCCATTGGCTTCGTGCGAGCTTTCGCGTTTGCTGCGTGGAGACAGGGGGGCCACGGCGTAGAGGGTTGTGCCCTGCCCTTCCTGACTAGTGATGGTCAAATTTCCGCCAATCCGTTCTATGCGCTCTTGCATGTTAATCAGACCGGACCCCTGTGTTGTATGTTTAGCTTTGTCGAATCCTTGTCCGTCATCGTGAACTTCCAAAGTCACTTGCTGGTCTCCGAATGTGAGGACGCCCTGCACCGTTTGTGCTCGTGCATGCAGTAAGGCGTTGCTCAATGCCTCTTGCGCAATGCGGAAGAGGCTCTCCTCCAAGAGCGGCGGTAAAGGTCTAGGGGCGCCGCAATATGAAAAGCTCGCCTGTACTCCGACGCCAACCGTCAGATGTTCAATCATCTGGGTGAGAGCGGTCATCAGGTTGCCTTGCTCGAGCAAAGAGGGGCGCAATTCCCATACCGCACGACGGGCCTCAGCGAGACTGTTACGGGCAAGCGTGCGGGCGCGTTGCAAATGCAAGCGGAGTTCTTCCACATTCTGGGGGTCATTGTCTAAAAGGTCTTCCGCTCCTTCTAACTGGATCACAATACCGGTGAACCCTTGGCTCAAGGTATCGTGCATCTCACGCGCTAGACGCGTGCGCTCGGAAAAGATGGCGGCGCGTTGTTCTTGCACCGACAAACGGGAGAGCTGCAAAGCGAGCGTTATCTGCTGCGCTAACGCCTGGGCAAGCTCTAGCTCCTCCGCACGATAGTAGCGCCGCTGATCTTGATTGCATATTCTGATAACGCCGAGCAACTGGCCCTCCGAGACGAGCGGGATGAAGAGCATGGTTTTGACTCCAGCCGCCTCCGCCCATACACGCACCTCACGAGCCAGCAAAGGAGTGTCCGATACTTGCTCGATGATGAGGGGGGCCGGGGTGCGATTTAATGTCTGCATTATCAAGTCTTCGGTCGAAAACTGCAGGGGAGAAAGATTTTTTTGCAGATCGTCTGCTGGGGCCTGGGGGCGGAGCTGCCCCGCGGTGTGCATCATCTCAAGCCGCACCAGCTCATGTTCCCAGTCGCAGACATAGAAAGCCACCGAAAGAGCGTGGAGTTGCTCGGTAATGGCGATCAAGACATGTTGAAGAAACGCATCAAGCGTCACATTTGCGGTCAACGATTGCAGCGATTGAGCAAGTACGGTCGTCTGTGCGCGGGCGACTCGTTCCGCTTGTTCATATTCGTGAATTTGTTCGTGTAAACTCGCATTGGTTCTGGCCAGTTCAGTGGTGCGTTCTTGTACTCGTCTATCAAGCTCGTTCTGTGCACGGAGCAAGGCCTCTGCCGCTTGCTTGCGTGGAGTGACATCTTCAGCTGTTCCCATGAGGAGACGCGGCGCGCCCTCAGGAGTTCTGGTAAACACCAAATCTCGGCTCAGAAACCAGCGCCATTCACCATTGGCGTGTTTCATGCGGTACTCAACCTCGACCAGCTGCCCATCCCTTGTCGTTTTCATCCGTTCCAGGTGTCCGTTAAAGATCTTGAGATCAGCGGGATGAAGGAGAGTCTCCGAGAAAGACGATCCCATGCGTTGGAGGTCCTGTGGGCGATAACCGAGAAGCGCCTGTATTTGCTCATTTACATAGACGTTACGTTTTTCGACTACATCGTAGAGATACAAAAGACTCGGGGTAGCGTCTGCAATTTTCTGCAGAAAGCGCTGGTTCTCTTGTAACGCTTTTTCGGTTCGTCGCTGTTCGGCGATGGTCTCTAGCAGGTGCTGCATTAAACGCTGTTGTCTGCGCACGACAAAGAATGCACTCATCGTCGCCAGGACCCCGCTGAAGATGATAGTCGCTACGTAAGACTCCCACAACGAGATGTCGGGATGTGCAAATTGCTTGCTTATCTCAAAAAGGGTCACACTGAGCAGCGCCAACATGAGGGCCTGGACAAGGGCTTTCCATACATTGACGGGCTGAAAAGGCGGAACCGAGGGAGGAGTGTTCATCGGACAACAAGCACCTCATAGGGCTTTTTGCAGAATGTCGTCCTTTTTGCAATCTCAGTAATTCGAGGCGGCCAGAAAAGATAGAGAGTTCAACCAGCGGGAGTATTATGAAGAACGAAGAAACAGAGTTGACAGAAACAACTCATGTTTAAGGCCGGTGCTCAACGGCGGCAACCTAAATCAAGGCGTGGACGAGTCGCTGTACGGTAAACTCAAGGGTAGAGAGCACGACTGTTTTGAGGATGCCATGGCCGAATCCATCTTGCGCAACATTGGCATTCTCGGCGACAGAGCGCACCTGGTGCTTTCCATGCAGGCAGCCGAAGGATTCCAGCCTCTGCAGCAGCTCGTTTTGGGTGATGCCACTGGAATCATAGTGTACGAGCACACTCCCAGTGACTGGGTTGGCGGTCACTTGTTTCACCCCCGCGCAATGCTTGAGGTTATGCTCGATTTCCCGCGCTTTTTCCGGTGCACCCTTCACTACTGCGCTTTTAACGCGGAGTCGACCGTCCAAGGTGTGCAGATAAGCGGCTGTATTGACCATCTCACTCTCCTTTTGCTCCAAGAGAACTTCTTATCCTTTCTTTCGGTACATCGTAGCTGTAGAAAATTACTCAACCATGTTCTCTTTGTTACAGTTGTGTGAAATGTGTAGGTTATTCCGGCGGCAGCAGCTGAAAGTCGTCATAACCGGCCTCTGCAGCGCTTGTCGTGGAATCTGCACTTGTCATCAGCGCGAAGCCAAGCACTTCCCCAGGTTCATCGGCAAATAGCTCTTGATAATCGCGGTAGAAATTGACGGTTTCTTCTTTCCAGACGCCGAGGGCGGTAGGACCGCTTTGCAGCACGATTGTTTTCCCGTTCCAATACAGTGGAGTCTGAAAGCGAGAGCCAACCGGTACGGTCGTGCTCCAGACATATTTGAGAACGCGAGGAAAAAGTCGACTGCCAAAGAGCACGTAGACGCCAGCCGCTGAATCGTAACTTTCGGCGCGCCGTTCATCTCCGCCCCTGGGCAGTTGGATCACCCGCCAGCGCCAACGCAATCGCGGGAATTGCTGGACGGTGCATGAATGAACCAGGCCAATCTGAATGGCTTTGTCTTGGGCGTAAGCGTGCAAAAAATGATTCCCCTCGGCTTCTTCGATGTGGTAGATTTTTTCTGCCTCGCTTTTGGCGCCGTGCGCCTCCCACCGCCCAGGAAAGGACTGTTGAGGATAATCCTCGAAGGTGTCTAGCCATAGCGCTCCAGGAGGGGAAATAAGAGGCTCAGCTGCGTGAAGAATGGGCACGGAAACGAGCAAGATGCCTGAGAAAAGACATTCTAACCCACTCCACTTCAAAGCGCTTGCGGTCCGCACGTCATCTCCCTTCCGTTTCGCGCCCTGATGATAGATGCGTTATGTTACCGCTCGGTGAAGGCGGGATGAAATTTGAGCGCAAGGAATAGTCAGCAAGGAATGGTTGTGCTTCACTGATGGACGCGTCAGCAAGTTATCGCTGCGACACCCTGGTGGTGCGGGCCGCTTGCAATGACGCCAGGTATTTGCCAAAAGACGAAGCTCAAGAAACAAAACGAGGAATGGAGGTGGACAATGGCGCTGCTTGATGGAGTATTGAACGGATGGGGGCCGACCGCGTTAGCTGGTGTGAGCATGGTCATCGCGGCTCCACTGTTGCTCCCTGTCGTAGGAGCGGTTGTACGTCCGGTGGCAAAAGAGCTGATCAAAGGCGGTTTGTGGGTGGTAGACTCCTTGCAAGAAATAGCGACAGAAGGTGGAGAGCAGTTGAGTGACCTTGTGGCTGAAGCCCGAGCGGAATATGACACCAACGGAGTGACAACGACGGTATCATGAGAAAAATCGCAGTCTTCCTGACCAAAGGGGGCGTGGGGAAAACAACGACTGCTGTAAATACCGCTGCCGGGCTCGCGCGCAGCGGCGCTAAGGTTCTCCTGATCGACACCGATACCCAGGGACATGTCAGCGCCGCCCTCGGCGTTTCGCCTACAGCGGGATTGGCGCAAGTCCTCACCGCCGAGCGGTCGATATATGAGGCGATCACCGAGGCCAGAGAACGGCTCTGGCTCCTTGCCGGCGGCGGAGAACTTGCTGGAGCGAAGCGTTTGATTGCGCGCAAGGATTTCGGCGGTGAGCATACACTGAAAGAAATATTGCTTCCTCTTGCAGACGCGTATGATTACATCCTTGTCGATACCGCCCCCGGCTGGGACCCGCTCAATGTCAATGTTTTATTTTATGTAGACGAGATTCTCGCGCCGGTTTCTTTAGAAGTGTTGACATTAGCTAGCCTGCGGGAATTTACTGCGAGCCTGATGGGCATCCAACATTACCATCAGTCATTGACCCTGAAATACATCGTGCCCACGTTTCTCGACGGGCGCGTCAAGAAATCGCAAGAGATTCTCGATCAACTTCAGGCGCACTATGGGCCACAGCTGTGCGCCCCCATTCACTATAGCGTTCGTCTTTCTGAAGCGCCGGGATACGGACAGACCATTTACGAGTACGCGCCAAGCTCGACCGGAGCGATAGATTATCAGCAACTGACGGAGAAGATTTCGTATGGCTAAACGCAAGCATACCCCAGATTTGCTGGCTGGCCAACCGCACGGGCAACGCCCTGCAACCAAGGCGGCTGAGAGCAAAGGGAGCCACTCGTCCGACCCTTCGAAGTCGCCGTTGGCGCCGCCGTCCGATCCACTGACCATGCTGTTCCCCGATTCTGCACGCGCTCCCCAGCCATTTTTCGCGAGGGTTAAACTCTCAGTGACGGCGGGAGAAGATCTGTCCAAGGAAATAGAACACGCGGTATCGCAAGCTTTCCGTTCGTTTCCTGATGTACAACTGGTGAGCGAAGAAGCGGACTGGACCTTGGTTATCTTGAGTGTCCCTTTACAGGCCTCTACTCGGGAAGCCTACGGCGTCGGACTATCAGTTGTCATAGTTGAATCGTTTAACCGCCAATTCCAAGACTGGCTGCTCGTCGGCAAGCATCTGCAGCCAGGCGCTGAATCCATTTCCCATTCTGAGCAGCTTGCTCCTTTAGGTTCGTTCAAAGGCGCGTGGCTGCGGGTGACGGCTCCCTCGCAATTGTCACGCTTGTGTCGGCAGGTTGTTGGCGATTTTAACAGCCGTTATCTTGAGAAATGTCGCGCGGTGTATTATCAATCAGTTCCCAACCTTTCGTGACCATGACGACGCGTCCAGGCAAGATTCTCGCTCCTACACATTTCACAGTTTTGTAACTAATAGTTCATTTCGCTGTAATATACATTCATGAGACTGAGTCATTTCCTCAAGGCCGTTTGCGTGCCTGGAGGTATCATGCGAGAGTCGAAGAGTCGTTGGATAAGGGTGCGGACGGATACAGCGAGGAACTCTGCTTTATGAGTGCTGACCATCGAAAATTTGGCCTGTTTCGCAATGCTCCGAAAACAAAAGTCTATCCCCCGGACGCCACAATCTTTATGGAAGGTGACGAAGGGCGAGTGATGTATGCGATTAAACGAGGGAAAGTCGCGATTCTTGTCGAGGGCAATATCGTCGATACTTTGGAGCAAGAAGAAGTGTTTGGAGAAATGGCCCTCTTAGAGCATAAGACTCGAACGGCTACGGTTGTGACTCTCGAAGAAACTGAACTCGTCGAAATTGACGAGCCCCAATTTTACATTCTCGTGCGCCAGAATCCCCACTTCGCTCTGCAATTGATGCAACTCCTCTCCGAGAGGTTGCGCCATACTGACGCTCTCTACAAGGACGCCGGACTCGCAGACAAACGCAGTTAAAATACGCGCCGCCTCACACCGGAACAGGAGAAGCGAGCTTGTATTGCATTCACATTATTCTGTGCAACATAATTTTTACATGCCGTTCATCTTCTGCTCACATAAGATAAGGTCAACACATATCGGCGCGGTGGCATAATCATCTCGCAGGTAAATCCCCTGCATGACCCTGAAGAAAGGACACGTTTATGTGGCGAGACCTCTTATTCATTATTTACGCGACTGCCTTTGTGTGGCTCGCGATCAGTTACTGGACGTTATACACAACGCACGGACAAGAGCTTCATGAGCGAGATGGCAGTCCAAACTGCGGCCAAGACGAAAGCCTGAGTCCGCAAACAACAACCATACAGGCGGAAATGGAAGATCACACTTGTGATGGCATGCACTAGCGACATACGGGTCGGGACGGTCGTTAGTCCTTCGATTTGGGTAGGATAAGATGAGGTTGGGCTTCGCTGGGTTCGTTCGTCTGCTCGTGCTGCGTTGTCGGTAAGGCTGTGCTGACGACGTCTTTGACTCCAGTCACCACTCCAGCGAGAATATCCTGGACCGCTCGTATCGCCGTCTTGCCGATCATGCCGGCTGCCTCAATCGCGCCAGCGGCTGCAGCAGTTGCCGCCCCACCGACATCTCCGCCTATCTCCTGGGCGGCCTCAATCACACCATGTACGGCTCGGCTCGCCGCTACGGCCACGTCTGCTCCAATATCACCCGCACCGCTCACGACTCCCTTGGCGACCTGCTGCGCTGTGGTCACGATATTGCCGCCAACATCCCCAACTCCCATCACCACGCCCTTCGCAACACTCTTCATGCTCACAGTCAGTCCCGTGCCCACTTCTTCAGCAGCCTGCAACGCGCCTTGCACGACGTCTCTCGTAACGGTCACTCCGGTCGTGGCGACCGTATCCGCCGCTCGCAAGGCATCCGCGACCGTGTTGCGCACCACGCTCACAATCTCGGCTTCGATCTCATTGAGTCCCTTCAGGCTGCCAATAATACTGTCTTTCACCGCTGTACCAGCGGCGCTGATTCCCGCTTTTCCCTCTGTTTCACTGGCGACGGTTTTTTCTGGCATGATCAATCTCCTCTCAGTTGTGTCTGAGTTTCATGGTATGATGTGTTGGGGATGATTCACTGTCGGTTATTTTCTCACATATCCTGAGCCCGGTTACTTTTGAATCATTCCGACTCGTGTCAATGCTCTTTCACAGAAACGTGAACGCAAAAGCATTTTTTGTGAAGTTGGATATAGCAAACTTTATCATCTTTGGCGCAGTACGCCTTGCTGTCAATGCGCGTTATAAGTTTGTCACGAGAATTTCATCCTTATGTAACACAGACTTCGTCAACTCTTGAAGGTGAAGGGAAAAAGCAATTTGTCTCAGACGGTCTACCAAGAAGGGAGTACAAAATATGGCTACAGATCTCCTCCAAGACGTCGACTTTCTCAAAAACGAGCTGAAAGATTACTACACTATAGTCAGTCGCGGCGACAATCTCGCGACGGCGACCGCCCAGCTGCAAGCGGCTCTGAGCCGTGTAGAAGGGCATATAGGAGACCCGGCGCAGCTGACAGAGCAAATCCTCCCGCAGCGCTGGGGCTACGTACAACTAGTCTCTCTGATAGGAACCGTCAAGGAAGAACTGAAAGGGCTTCGCGTCTCTTACCGTGAGTAACAGACCATTTTTTACGGCTGGCTCTAACTTGCCGCCATGCGAAGCTACGGTAGTGGTTCAGTATTGCAGGCGACCCTCTATGGTCGCCGAAAGTAGGGCAGGTTCCCGTGCCTGCCCTACCTAAACAATCTCCTCCCTCAAATCAAAGGTGAAGCCTTTTCCGTTTAACCTGGCTTTATCTCCTTGCTCCCGCCGGTCAACGGTCCACTACTTCATACGTGACATTGTCTCCATGTTGTTGAGTAAAGAACGTACGCCAGCCTTTCTCGAAAGGCGTCGGCAGCTTGGCTCCGAGGATTCCGTCAGGAGAAGAATTGCCATTCGAGGTGTGCCAACCGGTGATCTCGTTATCTCCATCATTCTGGAAGCCGCTGCCTGAAACGGAGCTAAGTCCAGAATCGAGTGTGGCAGAAGCGTCACGACCTTCCGCCAGAATCCGAGTCGGTTGCAGCTCCGTACCGCAATAATTTTTCGTGACGTCGAACAGGTAGGCAGAGTCGAGCGCATTGCGTTGGGTATGAAGAGTGTCTCCCGCATCTTCTACGAAAACAATTTGATCTTTTGACCAAAAAGCAACGTTGTCGAGTCCAGTGTGAGCAGAATCACCTACGTAAAATAACTCTAACGCGCCGTTGGCGGCAGAGGGACCATCCAACTGCGTCAATTTGAGGACGGCGCCAAACCCGCCAAATTTCGGATCCGGAGTTCCCGCCTCGCTTAGCAGATTGGTGTCGCCGGTCTCGTCAAAGAAAAACTCGGTGAACTTGCTTCCTGGACGGAACTGGCCATTCTCGGGACGTTTGAAAGGGGTTGCGCAGCCGCCTTGGCCAAGGCGTTGGCGTCGAACGCGGCGGCAGGGTCGCATTGACTGGTGGTTTTGAGGTCGACCCATTTGGTTGGCAGAAGCTTCCCGCAGGTGTGCAACTCTTGCACTTTCGGATCTAGGATAGCAGTATCCGCAGTATCCACAGAGTTGAAGACTAACGGACCGCTTGACGTTGTCACCTGCAAAGCCTGGAGTTTCCCCCCTTTCTTCAGGTCGGTCTTATCGTTGGGGAGGAACCGATACACGAAACTATTGGGCCGTTTCGCGTGCGAGTTCACTCGCTACGGGTCTGATGCCCCGAAGCTTGCTTCGTTGCAATAATTCTGC
>CAZUFQ010000054.1:0-14238 GCA_964618735.1 uncultured Enterobacteriaceae bacterium | reverse complement strand
CCAAACTCATACGCCCTCTGGAGATTCATCCAGAATTCTGGCGTGGTGGAAAAGCAGCGTCTCAACCGCGGTGTCTCCGGTGATGCCGCGTCGCTTGTTAGCAATCTCGTTGACACGCACGGTAGTTACGCCAAGGCGTTGCGCGAGTGCGTTGGCGGACAGACCCAACAGCTTCATGAACTCTTCGCGCAGGATTTCGCCTGGGTGAATAAAGGTAGCAGTTTCTTAGGCCTGGCAGTTCTCCTTCAGTGATAGTCTACGATCTCAATACTACCCTGTGGCCGTAGAAGACAAAAGGCTTGCTGAATTCCGAGGAAAGGTTCTGACTTCCGGGTCATCCTCGCCTTTGCTCACTTACCCAGAATGACAGAGTGCCCCTTTTCCTCTCGCTTAGGCCTTCACTACCACAGACGAGTCAGAAGCGCATGAATAGGCCGGATGAGCCTGTCCCAAGCCTGCCAAAGAGCAAAAATCCTGGATTTTCTCGCACATCCGCCCAGGGTTTCTCCTTGTGCATGCAGAGAACCTCAGATATGATGCGGAGAAGCGCGTAATTTCTATGGATGGAGTCCCGAAAAGCAGCCGCCCGCCCCACAACGTCCCTCGTGCAAAGTCCAACACCTTTGCGCGTACGGGGCAGCGTCGCATCCGTGGTCATGGGCTCCAGCTGCTTGAAGATATCGGGACGCTCATTGCGCGGTCTCACGATTTGCAGGAGACTCTGGAAGACATCACTGAAATCATCGCCAACCGGATGAACACTGACGTATGCTCCCTGTACATGCTCGACCCAAAGGACAAACGGATCACGTTGTGGGCGACCACCGGGCTCGACCGCGCGGCGGTCGGGAAGGTGAACATGAGTACGGAGGAGGGGCTGTGCGGCCTGGTCATCGAGGAACTCGAACCGGTGTTGGCGACCGACGCCATGCTCCATCCTCGCAACAAGTATTTTCCTGAAACAGGAGAAGAGCGGTTTCATTCATTTCTCGGGCTGCCAGTGATGGCGAAGCGTAACCCGCTCGGCGTGTTGGTCGTGCAGAGTCGCAGCCGTCGGCAATTTTCCCAGACCGATATTCGTTTGCTGAAAACTATCTCCACCAATGTCGGCGGCATCATCGAGCAAGCGCGTCTGCTTGAAACGCTCAAGACGAAAGAGCAAGAACGAGAAGAATACCGCAAACAAATGCTTGACGCGGTGAAACGCTTGAATGTCTATGAACGGGAACGCGAAGAAAAACCGGAAGCGGGAGGAAAAGTTGGACGCACCCGACTGACTGGGGTAAGCGCATCACCGGGGTTTGGCATTGGTCAGGCGCATATCGTGCACCCCCAGGTACATCTCGGCTCTCTGGCTGAACGCTTCGCTGATGACCCAGAAAAAGAGAGGCAACAACTCTACGCCGCTATGCAGAAGTCCGTGGCCGAGTTGGAAGTGCTGAAAGAACGTGTGCGGGAACACCTGCCCGAACTGGATCGCGCCATCTTCGACACCCATCGCATGATGATCGAAGACCCTGGGTTCCTCGAAAAGATTGAGGCCCATATTTGCCAAGGCTATGCCGCGGAAACCAGTCTCAAAAAAGTCATTGAAGATTACGTTGACGCGTTAGGCAAAGTCTCCAATGAACTCCTGCGCGAACGCACAGCGGACCTACGAGATATTGGACAGCGGCTTTTGCGCCACCTGCTTGGGCTGGAAGAAAAGGAACGCCCACGGGGAGAAAGCCTCGTATTGGTAGCGCAGGAGCTAACCCTTTCGGATCTCTGTTTAGTCGACCACACCCAGGTCAAAGGCGTGGTCATGAGCAGCGGCGGGGCAACCTCTCACGCGTCGATTCTGGCCAAATCGTTTGAGATCCCCACCGTGGTCGGCGTCGAACGCGCCGAGTTCATCCAGCAAGGCGATGTGGTCATTGTCGACGGCAATTCCGGCGTGGTGTACGTCAAACCGGGCGTTGAGGTGTTACGCGAGTACGATCGGCTGGGGCGCGAGTATCGCAACTTTAACCGCGAGCTCGAGGATATTCGCGATCTGCCCGCGGAAACGCGCGATGGGAAACGCGTGTCACTTTGCGAGAACCTCGGGTTGCTGATCGATTTGACGCTCGCACGACGTCACGGCGCCGAAGGGATCGGGTTGTATCGCACCGAGATCCCTTTTCTCACGTACCGCGATGTTCCCGGGGAAGAAGAACAATTGGATCTCTACCGTCGGGTAGTGACGGGGATGAACGGGAACCCGGTGACCATTCGCACTCTCGATCTTGGGCCGGACAAATACCCTTCCTATCTACGGCTGCCGCACGAAGCCAATCCGTTCCTCGGCTGGCGTTCGATTCGCATCTCCCTTGAGATGGAAGATCTGTTCAAGGTTCAGCTGCGTGCAATTCTTCGTGCAAGCGCCTTTGGTCCTGTGCGTATTATGTTTCCGATGATCTCTAGCGTGGAAGAAATCCAGCAAGTGAAAGATTTGCTCAGCCAAGTGCGAGAGGATCTGCAACACGAAGGACATACTTTTGATCCGGATATGCGTATCGGCATGATGGTAGAAGTGCCAGCTGCGGTCTGGATGGCCACCCGTTTGATTAAAGAGGTAGATTTTTTTAGCATTGGTACAAATGATCTCATCCAGTATCTGCTGGCGGTGGATCGGAATAATCGGAAAGTCGCGCCGCTGTATGAGCCGCTCCATCCTGCTGTATTAACTGCGGTAGCGAAAACCGCCGAAGCAGCGAAGCGTGCAGGGAAGCGGGTGACGATGTGCGGTGAAATGGCGGCAGATCCTTTATGCACGATCCTGCTAGTCGGGTTAGGGCTGGACGATTTGGGCATGGGGCCGTTTTTCGTTCCAGTCATCAAACGTGTGATTCGTTCCCTTTCCTATGCGCGCGCGCAGCGACTTACCCGCGAGGCGCTCCAGATGGCGACCGTGCAAGAGGTAAAAGGGCTGCTCTTCGAGGAACTAAAGCAGCTTGACATGATGGAATTGGTGGAGATGTATCACTAATTACGTTGACTTTCTTGGAGGCGGCGCATACAAAGCGGGCTCTACTGGTGGAAGGAGCATATATGGTAAAGCGGTTTGGCAGAGGGGTGAAAACTGCGGTGAAGACAGCAAAGGACTGGCGTAAAGCAAAGCGTGAAGCACGAACGCTCGCCGAGGCCGGAGTGCTGCTCACTACCCCAACCCCACACAATGACGACGAGGCGACGCACCCGGCTGTCGTACGACGGACGATTTACGAAGCTACGCCGTGCCGGACGCTGCGGATCTATTTTATCAAGCCGTCAAAATATGACGAGCAAGGCTACGTCCTCTATTACTGGAAAGGCGTCTTGCCGAACAACACCCTGACAGCGCTCGCTGCGTTAAACGAAGAATACAACCGCATGCGTGCAGCGGAGAATGTTTTCATTGAAACGGTGTTGTGGGATGAAATCGTGGAAGGTCCGATCCACGCGGACACCATCCGCGCCATCAAAGACAAAGCGCAAGAAGATGGCGTTGAGGTGCTAATCGGTCTCGCCGGGGTGCAGACGAATCAATATCCTCGCGGTCGCGATCTGGCGCTGCAATTCAAGGCTGCGGGGTTTCCAGTGATCATGGGCGGCTTCCATGTCAGTGGGTATCCTGATTCTTGCACCTTCTTGAACAGCTGCGGCGTTACGACTGTCGTGGGGGAAGCGGAAAGCACCTGGGTGGGACTCCTCGATGATTTTCTCCGGGGCGAGATGAAACTGCACTACAGTGTCACCACAGGTATTCGTGCGAAAACCGGCACCGGAGAAATCTTTGTTCCATCCATTGCCGAGGCGCAATTGCCCGCCATCGATGACCGGTATCGTACGCAATTTGCCCATCAGACGATGACGACGCTCGACACCTCGCGGGGCTGCCCGTTTACCTGCTCCTATTGCAGTGTGAAGAACGTGATGGGCCGCACGATGCGGGCGCGTGATCCGCGTTCGGCTGTAGACTGGGTGCGCGATGCTGCCGATTATCACGGCATCGACACCTTGTTCTTAGTCGATGACGACTTCTTTCGCAGCCCACAGTGGGAACCGTTGCTCCTTGGCTTGGCGGATTTACGCAAGCACGGCCGTCATGTGAACTTCATGATGCAGGTCGATATCGACGCCGGCGGGTATGCCGATCTCCGATCTGGAGAAATCGATAGCAGTAAACATCAGCGGAGTCGACGCTTCATCGAACTCGCCAAAGAGGCAGGATGTTATTCAGCGTTTGTAGGGTTTGAGTCATTCAACCCACAGAATCTTATGGCGGCAACAAAGTTTCAGAACACTGACCGGCGCGGCGAACGCAATCTCGCAATGGCGGAATCAAAACGGCGAGTATTGGAAAAGTATCGTCGGGTAGTCGAGAACTGGCATCATGCCGGCATTGCCGTCCACTGTGGCTATATGATCGGCTTCCCTTTTGACACGCCCGATTCCGGTCGTGAGGCGGCGCTGGATCTCATCGAAGTTGGTGTGGACCTTGCCTCGTTCTTCATTGTCACGCCGTTGCCGGGGACCGAAGATCATATCAAGGCGGTAGAAGAGGGAACGATCAGCGATTGGGATTTCAACTGGTACGATTCTGATCACGTTGTGATGCGACATCCGACCATGACCGCTGAGGAAATCCTGAAAGCCTATCGCGACGCATACACGACTTTCTACTCGCCATGGCGCGTGTTCAAAAACACGCTCACTTTTTCAAGCGGGCGTGGGCTGTGCTGGGAAGCGCGAGATAGCATAACGAGCGAGTTTGTTTATTGGGCGCACAGTTATCATCGTGGCCGCCATCCCATGATCGGCGGCGTGTGGAAGCTCCGGGATCCGCTCACGAAACGCCAAGTGATCACGGATGAAGACGCAGTGAGTTTGTATCTCCCCAACTGGAAAGTGGGCCAACCAATGTCGTCAGTGTCTGTACAGGAGGCAACCGTCGCCGCAGTCGCGCGGGAGATCCCAACGCTGACTGTGGAGTAGGAATGTGAATAATGTCAATCAAATTGAATCAATCCTCCTTGGTGCTCGACCAGCAAGAAGAGGACGAGGAGTGGGAGGAAGAGGAGGACGAGGAAGAAGCAGAAGAAGCTTGGAAGGATATTGAAGATCGAGAGGAAGACGAGGAGTGGGAAGAAGATTGAATGCTCTAGACGATGAGATCCTCTCTCGGGCGGTTCCGGCTCTCTTGTCAAGTTAAGAAAATAGAAAAAATTTACTTCTGGGAAAGAGAAGGAGGTTGAAGTATGACGAAGTCTGAAATGGTGAAAAAATTAGCCGAGTCGTGGGGTGGGATCTCCAACCGCGCAGCGGATGACAATCTCACCGCCCTCATCGATTTGATCAGCAAAACGGTCAAGAAAGAAAAAGTGCTGAAGATTCCAAATCTGGGCTCGTTTAAACTCCGCCAGACGAAGGCCCGCACTGGCCGTAACCCGCAGACCGGGGAGCCAATCAAGATTCCTGCACGCCGCAAGGTGGCGTTCACCCCCGCTAAGACATTCAAGGAATCTATCCTCGGCGTGGTGAAGAAGTAGGAGTAAACGGCGGCGAGTATTCTGCGCGATATATGCTGAGAAGCGACGAAGAATCTCGATAGGAGAGAAACAATATGAGATTCTTCGCCTCTTCTGCGTTTTGACTCAGCATAACAGCCCCTTGAATATACATTGACGGAGCACAGATTTTCTGGTTTCACATTTTCGCTACTCTTCGTTTTTCTACCGTTCCCCGTTTATCGGTCCCCGCCCCTAGTGTTAAATTTTATGAGTTACGCAGTTAAAGAGATTTTCTATACCCTTCAAGGTGAAGGGGCAAACACTGGACGGCCAGCGGTGTTCTGTCGTTTCGCTGGTTGTAACTTGTGGTCTGGACGCGAAGAAGATCGAGCAACAGCTATCTGTCAGTTTTGTGATACCGATTTTGTAGGCACAGATGGGCCTGGGGGAGGACGGTTCTCTTCGGCTCAAGCCCTGGTAGTTGCTGTAGCTGCCATGTGGCCGCACCCAACCTCTCCAAGAGCCCGGCGCTTGGTCGTGTGCACAGGAGGTGAGCCGCTACTACAGCTTGACACACCGCTGATCACGGCCCTGCATGACCACAGCTTTGAAATCGCCATTGAAACAAATGGAACGTTGCCGCCGCCGCCTCACATTGATTGGCTCTGTGTCAGTCCCAAGGCTGGCGCTGAACTGCGGATTCGAGCCGGACACGAACTCAAACTCATCTTTCCACAGGCAGGCGCTGATCCTCAGCAGTTCGAGCAACTTGACTTTCATCACTTCTTTTTACAACCGATGGATGGTCCGCAGCGTGAACGGAACACACAACTGGCCGTGCGTTATTGTCTAGAGCATCCGCAATGGCGATTAAGTTTGCAGACACATAAACTGCTGGGGATTCCGTGAGACGTTTCAACTTTTGAGCTTACGATCAGATAGTCCCTTCCCGTTGCAGGTCTGTAAGTGTTCGCTCCTCCATGCCCAGCTCCCCGGCATAGATTTCCTGATTATGTTCTCCAAGCAGTGGGGGACGGCGCGCAATACGCCACGGTGTTTTCGTGAAAAAAAAGGGGCCGCCAGGATAGCGAAATGTCTGCCCCAGTTCGGGATGCGCGATGTCAGAAAAGAATTCGCGGGCGTTCAATTGCGGGTCGTCTACTAGCGCTTCGGGCGGGCGCACCATCGCATAAGGAATACGACGAAGCTGAGCGCCTTCCATCAGCTCGGCGATCGTGTAGTCTTTGGCCCATTCGTCGAGGACATCGAAGAGATGTTCAGCGTTGGCCTGGCGATATTGCGTCTCTTCCCACTGCGGGGCGGCGAGATCTTGAGCTTTCTCGTCACTCTTGACCCACTCAACGAGCGAGGTCCAATCTCCCAACGTGCAGTGCATGATATAGCCATCTTTGCAGCGGGCCACTCGGAAATATCGGCTCCAGTGTAAACTGCCGCGGCGAGTTTCCACTCCAAGTCCTTGATGATAAAAGGGCGCCACCTGTTCGACACACGCAGCGACAGCTTCCTGAATGCTCACATCAACCCACTGGCCTTCACCGAGAGCCTCGCGCGCCCACAACGTCGACATCGTACCAATGGCTGCAAAGAACGAAGCGCTGTGATAAGCCTGCAGCCCAAGCCCGCGCAGCGGCGGTTCGTCGGGCGCACCGTTTATGTAGATCATACCCCCCAACCCTTCGACCACGGTGTCTGAGGATTTGTAATCTTTGTACGGTCCACTTTGACCAAACGGCGTGATCGATGTCAGGACGAGCCTAGGATTAATCTGCTTCAGTTCTGCATAGCCCAAACCGAGTCGGCTCAACGTTCCTGGTGGAAACGATTCCACCACGACATTCGCCTTTGTCACAAGCTGCTTGAACACGGACTGCCCTGCCGCGTGACGAAGATCAAGCGTTACTCCTCGTTTGCTCGTGTTATAGAACCAGAAGAGCAAGCTGCGATCATGGTGTGGCGCATTATGAAGAAAGGGACCAACACTCCGCATGGCGTCGCCATTAGGCGGTTCGATTTTGATGACATCGGCGCCCATATCTCCCATTAACTTTGCGCAGAGCGCACCTTTGAGGTCGGTCAGATCAAGAACGCGGAGGTCAGAAAGGGCTGAGGGCATTGCTTCATCCATAATTCTTCCAGTCATAACGAAGACGTTCTCTTTCTTCTCATCAATGACAACACGAAGGCGGCAACGCTCACAGATGCTCCGACAAGGAAAACATCCTGGAACGCCGGCATGAAAGTCTGCGTGGCATTGGCGTCGGCTAATGATAAGCGGACAGCATGCGCGACACGGCGATTGGCGAACAACATGCTGGCGCCTGTCACGCCAAGGACTACGCCTAACGTGCGCATCATTTGGCTCATGCCGCCGGCGACTCCTTGCTGCTCCCGGGCGATGGCCCCCATGACGAAACTCATGTTGGGCGTCTGGAACATGCCGAGCCCAAAGCCAACGAGTGCAAGCGCCAACATCACCGAGGCCGCTGGAGAGGAGGCGCCCAACTGACTAATGCGCCACAGGCCCACAGCTTCCAAACCGAGACCGGCAGCGCTTAACACGCGCGTCCCCAATGTGTCGGAAAGCCGACCTGCAATAGGCGCCGCAAGAGCGGTGGTGATCGGGCAGGCCATCAATAGCAAGCCGCCGGTCGTGGCCGGATACCCGAGCACATTGACAATGTAATAGGGGACAAGTAGCCAGACGGCAAACATGGCGCAGTTGGCTAAGACAGTGAGGAGGTTGGCAATCGCAAAAGCTGGGCGGCGAAAGAGACTGAGGTCGACAATCGGCGCTTGCACACGATTTTCAGTAATGATGAACCTGGCAAAGCAACCAACGGCGCCGACGAACAACGCCAAGACAACAGGCGAAGTCCATCCGAGGTCACGGCTACGGTTCAAGGCGAGCAGGACCCCCGCTACGCTGCCAGCAAGGGTGAACGTGCCGAGCAGATCAAACGAGCGATGCTCTTGTAATTGAATAAGAGGAAGACGAGACTGGAGCAAAGCAAGAAAGCTCAGAGCCACGGCAGGAAAAACACGAAACAAATAGACTGCCCTCCAACTGAAGGTGTCGACGAGAATACCGCCGAGCAATGGTCCCAGCGCAAACCCGAGAGCGGCGCCCATTTGAAAAATGCCCAACGCCCGACCTCGCATCTCTGCTGGAACCGCCAATGTCACTAAGGCAGGAGCGGCGGCAAGTGTCAATGCGGCGCTGAGTCCTTGCATGACGCGAGCAGCAAGCAGCCAAGGAAAGCTTGGAGCAAGACCGCAGGCCAAAAAGGCGAACGCGCTACTGACGAGTCCCCATAGTAAAACCCGACCGTGGCCGAGGAGGTCAGCCAGTCGACCACAACCAAGCAACAGACTCGCGTATGTCAGCACATAACTCACCACAACCCATTGCATGAGACCAACATCGACGTGAAACGCCATCGTAATGGCCGGAAAGGCGATATTGACGGATGAATCGAGTGACGCCAACAGTCCACTGAGGCTCGCGAGCGTAATCGTTGCCCACGAAGAATATGGATTCGACGAGGAATGAGAAACTGACTCCACCTTGACAATCTTTGCCTGCATGCCAGAAATGTCACATCTAACCAAGAATTCTTTCCGCCTGTCAACCTTATCTGTACTGAATCAAGTAAGGAGCATCCACTTTTTATGTCTCAAGCTCAATCGTTACGCGCACTTTTAGCGCAAAACCAATTCCTGATGGCTGCGGGCGCGTATGATGTCATCTCTGCGCGGCTGGTCGAGGAGGCAGGGTTTCCTCTCGTGTATTACTCAGGTGGAGTGTCTGCCGGCGCGCTGGGCTATCCAGATTTCGGCTTGCGCACGCTGACCGAGATGGTGATCCAGCTCGAAGGAGTATGTCGCGCAGTTAATATGCCAGTGATCGCTGACGCGGAAGCTGGCTTCGGTTCTGTCTTGAACACCGTTCGTATGGTGCTAGACTTTGAACGCATTGGTGTGGCAGGCTTGCATATTGAAGATCAAGACTCGCCCCGCCGCTGTGGTCACCTGGGTGGAAAAGTGCTGGTGTCAGCGCAAGAACATGCAGCGAAGATTCGCGCCGCCAGTGAAAATCGTACGAATGCAGACACGGTGATCATTGCTCGGATTGACGCCATCGCAGTGAACGGCATCGACGACGCGATTACACGGGCGGACACGTATGTGGATGCTGGCGCTGACATGCTGTTCTTCGAGGCGTTTGAATCAGTGAAACAGATGGAGAGGGTCTGCACCCGATTTGCGAACCGGATTCCGCTGCTGGTGAATATGGTAGAAGGTGGAAAAACTCCCTTTCTTCCTGCGCGTGACCTCGAAGACCTTGGGTTCAAGCTGGCGATTTATCCAGTTGCTTCCGTGTTGGCCGCAAGTTACCAAATGCGCAAAGCCCTGCGTACACTTCGAGAAACGGGCACTACGCAAGGCGTGTGGCACGAGATGTTGCCTTTTAGCGAGGTGTTCAACGGACTGCTCGGCTGGGATCAGGCTTTGTCTTTCATCGACCACTACAGTGAGAAAACCAAGGACGGGAAGCAAAAGAAGTAAAATGGCAGCTCTCACAAAAGACTCCTTCGTTTCCTTATCCACCGCTGAGCAAGTCACCCGACTTGAGCAGCTCGATGCACGCACACGTCAACAACTGATTCTTTCCTCGCGTAATAGTGTGACGCTGACGCGCGCCTTGTCTGCCGAAAAACTTTTCTACACTCTCAAAGAAATTGGCCTTGCCGATGCAGTCGATTTGTTGGCGCTTGCGGCGCCTGAACAGGTGCGAGACATGCTGGATCTCGATTGCTGGCGCAAAGATATGCTTGATACGCGACGGGTGGCTTCGTGGCTTATGCTGCTCGATGAAGCGGGCAGCGGGAAACTGGCGGAATGGGCGCTCCATACAGACATTGAACTGCTGGTGCTGCTGGTGATGCGGCATTTTGAGGTCATTCGGAAGGCGGATATCGAAGAAGACCCCGATTTCGACCAGTCCTCCTATTTTACTTTTGACGACCAATATCTGCTGCGCTTTGTGGGAGAGCCTGAGCCGATTCTCTCGCTCGTACTGGAACGCCTGCGGGTGCTCGACTACGAGAATTATAAGCAGGTGCTAGAATGGAGTCTCCACGAGCTCGACAGCGTGCTCGAAGAAGACGCGCTGCATTGGCGGAACGCTCGACTTGCCGACCGCGGCTATCCGACCTATGACGAGGCGCGCGAACTGTTTCGCTTTCTCCCGCCGAATCTCTTGTCGCTGGAGCGCTATCGTCGAGCGGCGGTGTCCAAGATACGCTATGTCGCAGGCGAAGAAGTCATCCCTACGGATCATGCATTAATGTTGCTAGGCGTCCGTGACTCTTTCCTGGTGCAGACTCTGGCCGCATTGCCTCCTGAGCGGATCGAAGAGGTGGAGCACGAGTTGGCGATGTTGACAAATGAGGTTGTCGTCGCTGAAGTGTGCGACCCAAGTGAAGTATCCGAAGTAAAAAAATGCGCCGAAGAGGTCCACGACTACATCAACATCGGCTTAGCCTATCGAACCCGCACTGAAGGACAAGACGCCGTGCATTTATTGGAAGAAACGTTACTGCGTCCCTTCTTCCAAGTGGGCGTGAGTTTGACGTTACAATTACAACAGCACGCCCTCGATCTTGAAAAGACGCTGCGCCAACAAGTAGGCGAAGCGTGGGAGGCTCTGCTGGACTCTCCTTTTCGTGAAACCTGCGCCGGCGTCCGTCGTCGTCCCCCGATGTTTTTCCGAGGGCTGGACACGGTTGGAGAGATTTTTCTTCGGCGCTTCCAGAACCTCGCTGAAATCGAACGTGTAGAAACGGTGCTCAACCACGCGCCTCTCTGGTTTGCGGTGTTGTCTCGTTGGCAGCTGTTGCCTGAGCAGCGAACCTCTTCCCAAGATTCCTCTGCTTCACTTGCTACTTTATGGAATACCGCATTCGTGCGCTGGGAACTTGAGGGAAAGGTTGCAGTGCAACCGCTCACGCGGGTTGAATTACTCGCTTTCCAGAAACATCGCCAAGGGTCGCCACTCGACACCGCCTGCGCACAGTTCGTGTCTTTCGCCTCTACAGAATTGTCATTGTCCGCCGGAGAGACCACAGCATTGCATGTACTTGCCGCTTTCGCTCAGGAAAAGCTCGAAGAAGTTTTAGTCGTTGACGTGGAAACGGCCGACCTACGGTTCATTGAAGGCGTCCTTGTGCAGGCATGAGTCCGGAAGCGCGATTACTTCTGTTGATTTCCCCGAGAGCGATGGTTAGGATCACGTCGTTATGGAAAACCTGTGGGAACGTGCTGAAGAGCTACTGACAGCTGGCAAGCCATTCGTACTGGCCACGATCATTCGGACACGCGGATCAGTACCGCGCGAGGTGGGCGCCAAAATGGTCGTCCCACGCGAAGGTCAACCATTTGGCACCATTGGCGGCGGTTGTGGCGAGGGAGAAGTGCTCCGTCGCGCCTATCCCCTATTTGAAGAGAACCTGCCGCCGCGCGTCGTTGAAGTAGACCTGACCGGTGATTTTGACCAAGATGAAATTCAGGTGTGCGGCGGACTCATGGATGTGGCGCTCGACCTCTGGCGTCCGGAGGAGCATCGAGAACTCGCCCATGCCTTAGCAGACGCTACACGAGCGCGTCGCCCTACGGCTCTTGTCACGGCGATCAATTCTCTTGATTCGGCTCCCGCTGGAGCGAAAAGTTGTCTCGCATTAAGGGCCGAAGGTGTGGTAACGACCCCGCCTTTGCCTGTCGGCGAGAAGGCCATACAGACCTTTTCAGCCTCTGTGTCCGCCGGCAAACCCGAGTTGTTTACAATCTCTCCACAAGGCGAGGTGGTGGAAGATTCAATCGCACGCGGCGAAGAATGGCCTCGGGTCTTTGTTGATGTACAGCCTGGCTTACAAACAGTGATTATTTGCGGTGCTGGCCACATCGCGCAGCCTCTGTGTGAGATCACCTCTATGATGGGCTTTCGCACGATTGTAGTGGACGATCGCTGGGCGTTTGCCAGTCGCGAGCGGTTTCCGCACGCTACCGAGGTGCGGGTCGGACCTTTCGTCGACGTCCTTGAGAGTCTCGATATTAACGAACACACCTTTGTGGTGGTCGTGACACGCGGCCACGTATGGGACGAAGCGTGCGTAAAGACGGCGCTAAAGAAGAAGCCGTGCTACCTGGGCATGATTGGCAGCAAACGCCGAGCAAAAGCGACGCTTGAGCGACTGGTCGAGCAAGGCTTTGCTCCTGAAGCTCTCAGCCGCATTCATACTCCGATGGGGTTGGACATTGCAGCAGAAACACCAGCAGAAATTGCCGTCGCCATTGCTGCTGAAATCGTCAAAGTGCGCCGCCAAGGACCGGAGGAAACCCTCTCGATTGCGGCGAAGGCGCGCCCAAATGGGTCGTTAAAGTTTAAAGGATAATACCTATTGTCATTCTGAACGAAGCGTAGCGGAGTGAAGAATCTCACATCTTCACGAGTCGCATGCTGAATTCTCTCGCTTTCCTTCTGCTAGTAAATCAGGATGAAACCCAGTGAGAGGACAGTATTACGTCTATATCATGAGCAACAAATCGCGTACGCTTTACATAGGTGTCACAAATAATCTTGAACGACGAATATATGAACATAAGCAAAAAATTATCCCTAGTTTTACCTCCAAATACAACATCACAAATCTTGTCTACTTTGAGCTGACCAACGACGTTTATTCTGCAATTGCCCGTGAAAAACAGATTAAGGGATGGTTACGAAGGAAGAAAGTTGCTTTGATTGAGTCAGTAAACCCAGAGTGGCAGGATTTGAGTGATGGGTGGTATGAAAGAAGACCTTCTTCGCGAAATTTACCCTCGGATTAAAACAGAGATTCTTCGCTTTGCTCAGAATGACAGACTACGAATGACTTGGAATAGTAAAATAAAGGTTAGTGAAGAGAAGGGCCTCCGTTCATGATCTCTGGTATCCTTCTGGCGGCGGGCGAATCGCGCCGCATGGGTTCACCCAAAGCGCTCCTACGCTACCAAGGAAAGACGTTCATCGAGCGAATTTGCAATGCGTATCTCACCGCTGGCGTTGATGAGCTCATCGTCGTGCTCGGCGCACGCGCGGACGAACTGCGCCGTGCTATTCCCGCCCATCCAACGCTACGTACGGTCGTCAATCCCCGTTATTTTCAGGGGCAGCTCTCTTCCTTGATGACGGGAATCGGGGCTTTATCTTCAGAAAGTGAAGCGGTCATTGTCAATCTTGTCGATCATCCGTTGATTTCAGCAAATACGATTAGTTCATTAACTTCATCCTTTCGTGAAAGTCCGCTGCCGATTCTCATTGCGTCATACAACGGCAAGCGTGGTCACCCCGTGTTATTTTCTCGCCAAGTATACGGCGAGATCCTCGCCGCGCCGCTCAATCAAGGGGCCAAGGTTGTCGTACAGAAAGATCCGTCTCGCGTGCGAGAGTTACCGCTTAATGACCCTGGCATTCTGGCGGATATCGACACGCCGGAGGATTATCAGCGATTCATCGGCAACGCAAGGTAAAGACGATCGAGCGGACACAGATCCCCTCGCCCCTTGGGGAGAGGGCTAGGGTGAGGGGAAAACCCTATTTTGCGTCCGTCCTCTGCAAAAATTCCACCGGCACTCCATCCGGATCTTCCGTGTAGAAACTGCGCAT
>CAZUFQ010000053.1:0-14329 GCA_964618735.1 uncultured Enterobacteriaceae bacterium | reverse complement strand
GACGCGTGGCCACATCCCACAAGATCAGGGTCTTGTCATAACTGCCCGAGGCCAGAGTCTTGCCGTCGGGACTAAAGGCCACGCCGTACACGGCGTCGGTGTGGCTGGTGAGGGGGTGGCCCAGAGGCTGGCGCGTGGCCACATCCCATAGGATCAGAGTCCTGTCATGACTACCCGAAGCCAGGGTCTTGCCATCGGGACTAAAGGCGACGCTCCACACGAAGCTGGTGTGGCCGGTGAGGGGTGAACCCAGAGGCCGACGCGTGGCCACATCCCACAAGATCAGGGTCTTGTCATAACTGCCCGAGGCCAGGGTCTTGCCGTCGGGACTAAAGGCCACGCTGTACACGGCGTTGGTGTGACCAGTGAGGGGTTGGCCCAGAGGCTGGCGCGTGGCCACATCCCACAAGATCAGGGTCTTGTCGTCACCGCCCGAGACCAGGGTCTTGCCATCGGAACTAAAGGCTACGCTCCGCACAGGGCCGGTGTGGCCAGTGAGGGGGTGGCCCAGAGGCTGGCGTGTGGCTACATCCCACAAGATCAAAGTTCTGTCGTCACTGCCCGAGGCCAGGGTCTTACCATCGGGACTAAAAGCCACGCTGTACACGGCGTCGGTGTGGCCAGTGAAAGGTTGGCCCAGAGGCTGGCGCGTGGCTACATCCCATAAGATTAGGGTCCTGTCGTCACTGCCCGAGACCAGGGTCTTGCCGTCGGGACTAAAGGCTAGACTGTACACGAAGCCGGTGTGGCCGGTGAGGGGGTGGCCCAGAGGCTGGCGCGTGGTCACATCCCACAATATCAGGGTCTTATCATAACTGCCCGAGACCAGGGTCTTGCCATCGGAACTAAAGGCTACGCTCCGCACAGGGCCGGTGTGGCCAGTGAGGGGGTGGCCCAGAGGCTGGCGTGTGGCTACATCCCACAAGATCAAAGTTCTGTCGTCACTGCCCGAGGCCAGGGTCTTACCATCGGGACTAAAAGCCACGCTGTACACGGCGTCGGTGTGGCCAGTGAGGGGGTGGCCCAGAGGCTGGCGCGTGGCTACATCCCACAAGATCAGGGTCTTGTCATAGCTGCCCGAGACCAGGGTCTTGCCGTCGGGACTAAAGGCCACGCTGTACACGGCGCCGGTGTGGCCAGTAAGAAACGTGATGAGGCGCCAGCTGTGCAGTAGTCCATTCAGTAAGATCGTTCTCGCCTCGACTGTTTGAGCGAAGCGGTTGGCCTCCACACTCAGTAACAACGCCAAGTCCAGTTCTCCGATATGATTGAGAGCCGTTGCCGCGAGGCTGCGTGAAGTGGCAAGATTAGTTTGTTGTTCGGCGATGTCTTTCTGTTCTTTAACACGTTGGGTCTGCCAGATTGCCAGCAGAGCTGCTCCTACAGCGCCGGCAAACGCTACCGCTAGCACGATTGTGAGCCAACGAAGGCGTCGACTCGCTCTGGCCTGTTCTTCCGCGCGTCGCCGTTCGGCCTCCGCGCGCTGTTGTTGTTCAGCCGCCAGCGCTTGCGCCTGTTCCAGGGCACGCCGCCGTTGGATTTCTCGCTCTTGCCGCTGGGCTTCTTGCTCACGCGCCTCTTCGTCACGGCGCGCCACGCTCGCCTGCAGAAAGCTTATCGCTTGCGTAAACCCCTCATGGTAGCGTTTCGCCCACGCTTCGTTCGGCTGCTCTTTGTCCCGCCAGTCCAGGGCTACTTGCAGCTCTGGGTCACTTAACAGACCCGTGTCCCCTACGGTATACTGCTCCGCGGTCTCGGCCAAGCGGCAGTATCTGCGCACTGATTGGGCCTCTGCCTCAGCCCAAGTATTCAATTTCTTCCATACCCGTAGCAAGCTTTCGTGCGAGATATCAACGACCGAATCGGCTCTGAGCTTGGTCCCAACCGGCGGCACTAAAAAGGACGAGCCTGGCTTACGAAACGCCTCAATCACCGTTCGCACCTCGGCCTCGGTGGCCGACGTCACAGCGCAGAGGTCCTCTAGTCGAGTTGGGCGGCGGAGGCCTCGATGGTCCGTATCGGTATCCGTAAGAGCTCTGAAAAGTTTCTCTGCCACCGTGCGGCTGCGGTCGTTGGGCAGTGCAGCAAAAATTTCATCCGCGTGCTGTGACAAGGCCTCAGCCATACCACCGATTGCTTCATAATGTGGCAGGTCAAGCGCTGGGGCTCCACTGTCTTGCCAATTCTTCCAAGTCCGCATCAAGGCGTGCTGCAGAATGGGCAATTGGTCCGGGTTGTCGCCGACATCATTCAGCAGGCGCTGGACCAAGCGCGGGGTCATGACGGCGGCGCCTACGGCGACCGGTCCCTCAATCGCTTGCCGGCGTTGGTCGCGGGTCATGCGGGGAATGAGAAATTGTCCATCGTTTATGGCCTCGGGCAGATCACGAAACTGCGCGCAGTCCCCGAGAAAGTCGGAGCGCATGGTCAACATTATATAGATCGATGGTAGGCGGACGCGGCTCGCTTCCAGGAGCAATTTCACAAACGCAGCGGCCTCATTGCTGCCTTGTCCGCTCGACGCCGTGGCCTTAAAACGGAACAGCTCCTCAAACTGATCGACCACCACCAACAGATTATCCTCGGCTGGTCGACGCGCCTGCTGCACCACCTCGACAAGACCCAAGGCGCTGCGACGCAAGGTCGTTTCGATAATGACCGTCTGGGGAATAGCTTGAGCTTCATCCTCACTGGCAGTTGCGCCAAGGACATGGGGTTGGCTGAGCGCGCGGGCCAACGCCCCGATCGGGTTGTTCCCCGGGCGCAAGAGCGCCACTCGCCAGTGTGAGCCAGCTTGGGTCATCACGCCGCCGTGTAACGCCGGTAGCACTCCGGCCAGGACCAGAGAGGATTTGCCGCTGCCCGACGTCCCAACCACTGCCAGAAAGCGTGTCTGCCGAAGCCGGCGCAGTAACTCGGCGCTCTGCGCTTCACGACCGAAAAAAAGATAATCTTCCTCTTCGGTAAACGGACGCAATCCAGGGAACGGGTTGAAATGCTCGGAGGCTTCGCTCATGAGCCTTGACTCCCTTTCTTCCGCACCACCGTGCTCAGAAATGGCCCCAGCGAGTCGTAAGCAAACTCCGCGAAATTCTTGATCACCGTATCCACTTCACGCGTGCGATACCCCTGTTTCTGGGGAGTGGACGGACCAGCCACATAGACGGCCGTGGCCAGGAAGGGAGTTCCAGATCTATAGCCACGGGCTTTGACCAGGTCGCGAAGCTTCCCTCGCAGCCATATCTCCTCGACCTGGCCATAATAAATGAGGGCCACGTCACAGTCACGGAGGTTCATCTGATGTTCTGCACTGACCTGTGCTTCATCTCCAGCAAAGAGTGGCCGCAGCACTTCGCAGTTGTGATCGAAGAGGTAATCGTCAAGCGGCTGGACTGCAGCTTGGTCCTGCTGATCGTGAATGAGGTAGATGCGAGTTGGTTCCGAAGAGCCTGCCTCTAGAGGTGATGCTTTCTGCTCTTTTGGCGGTTCCAATTTGTCCTGAATGACGGTTTTCAGTTCCTCCAGACTGGTCTGCAAGAGGTCATCACCTACCTGCAGGGCAGGGTCGTTCTGCAGAGCGTCGAGAAACGCCTGTTGGCGGTTGTCGGTGGTACGCACGCCAGGAGGCAACCAGACCAATCGGGAAAAGCTAGCGTTCTGCTGGCTGTGCGCCGTCGCTAGGGCATTTTGCAGCTCCGCCACTGAGTGGGCAGCTGCTTCCGGTACGACCCCATACCGCTCTCCGATCAGGTGAATAGACAGACGGCAGCGCTGGAGCATGGCCCGCACCGCGTCTTCCAGTTCTGATCCCGTGAGCGGTAAATGTTGATCCGGCAGTACGGTGTGGCCGCGGGCTTGCAGATCACGGCGAATTCGATCGCGCTCAGCACTCAAGTCAGACGTGGTTTCGGCCAGGTATACGGTCATGCCGGAGGAAAACAGTGTAGAATCTGATCCTGTGCTCTGGATCTTGAGCATGTCCAGTAGCTGGCGGATGTCGTGGGCCAGGTCTTCCAGTCTGGTCCAGTATTCCGGCTCTACTTCACGACCAAATCCCGTGACGAACTCATGGAAACGGCGGGTGGCAGGGTCTTCGCGGAAAAACTCGTAGCCCAATAACCCCTCGATTTCGGCAGGGTGCTGGTCGCGAGGGATAGGGGTTTTGACGACTTTGAAGATGCGGGCCTTATTATTGATGAAGACGCCGCCGCTCCGCTCGGCTGCGTGTATGAATTCTTGGAGTTCTTTGCGACACCAGTCCGATTTGACAAAACTGGGGGATAGCACCGAGACCAACACTCTTGCTTTCAAGAGGTTATCGGCGATCTCCTGGTTAAAGTCATCATTGCCTTGCAGCCTGGGATCGCGCCAAATTTTGGGATCCTCGCCCAGCAATACACCCAGGCGGAGTTCCAAGGCGCGATGGAGCATAGAGATCCACCCTTCCTGCTCTTTGTTGAAGGTGGCGTTGTCCCTATGCGCAAAACTGATGAATACGTCGTACTGGAAAGGCGTCTCTCCCATATCTTCACCGACCTCTACGTGGATACAACAGCAACTCCCACGAACACAAGAGTTCTACGGTGGAGGAAGAGTAGGCTCTAAAGTGAGTCAGATTATGGGAGACAGATCGCAGCAATGGTCAACAACACGATGTTCGTTGTCTAAAGGAGACGAGATAACCTGTCAAGAGATAAACACAGAGTGAGTGCATAACAAAAGCGTGGATTCCGGGTCGTGGCCTGCGGCCCCCGTATCACGTACGGGGCAAGCTTGCCCGGAATGTTCATGGATCTGCGATGCACCCTTGCACATGAAAAGAGTACAAAGGGTTCCTTCTCTTTACCCCTCACCCTCTCTCCCAAGGGGCGAGGGGATTTTCGGGGGAATGACGAGCAAGGCAGGATCGTCATTCCGGCGCAAGCCGGAATCCAGGGAGAGCCGAGTGTACTTTTATCGAGAAATTGTTATGCACCTACACAGGGCTTGAAACCTGTGTCTCAGAAGATTAAGTCGCATATCTATTCGTCGTTTGCGCAAAATATGTCTACGAAGTTTATAATTAATGCGGGCTCCCAGCCGCATCGGCTTTCTATGGATGTTCCTTTTTGGCCAAGAGCCCACGCTAGACAATTGGTTACTTGCTCACGCCAACGGTTCCGGCGCGTGGGGAATCTCCTTCCACTGGTCAGGGTCGTGTCCATAGATAATCGTGGCGCCTTGTTTGTCGCGTAGGTCGCGCAGTTTGCCAAGCGAGCGGTACATCTCGTCTCGATCGATAGCTACCGACGGAAGTAAATTCTGATCCATATTGGTCTTGGTGTAACAGGCGTCGCCAGTCAGGACGACATCAGTCCCTTTGGAGACTTGAATGCGCAACGACTGGTGTCCCAGAGTGTGGCCGTGTGTAGGAAACAATACGAGCGATCCATCGCCAAAAATGTCGTATTCACCGTCGACTTCCTTGTAGTTCAGTTGATGATCGTAGTCTTTCGGATCAAATCCGGACTTTTGCCGTAGCGCCGGGTCACGCGCGGCAT
Source organism: uncultured Enterobacteriaceae bacterium (assembly GCA_964618735.1). GTDB lineage: Bacteria > Desulfobacterota > Binatia > Bin18 > Bin18 > SYOC01. The sequence goes on along the minus strand of CAZUFQ010000053.1, from coordinate 8,789 downwards.
TCATTTCATTTTTCTGAATCAAGATAGTGGAGCTCGGGAAGAATTCGTTGCCGCCACAATGATCAAAGTGGAAGTGCGAGTTGATAACGTATTTGACATCCTTAGGTGTGAGATTGAACTTTCCGAGTTGCGTGACAATCTCTTCCCCAGGCTTCGTACGGCTCACGAACATACGAGACACTTCTCCTAACCGTCCAAAGGGATCGGTAATCGCTTGACAATGTACCCCGGTGTCGAAAACGACATTGCCCTGTGGATGGGTAATTAAATAACTCGGCACTGGAATAATAAACATCTGCCCTTTTTCTCGGTCTGGAAAAAAGAGTTTGCTATCGAATTCGAGAAATCCGCAGGGCATGGAAAAAACTTGTAACATTGTTCATTCCTCCTTTTTGGCTTTTAGCTCTTAACTCTTAGTTATTAGCCAAGGGGTTTGAAGAAAGGACTCGTTCTTTTCCCTGCCTGGCTAACAGCGAAAAGCTGATTACTGACTGCCAAAATGTCAGGAACGAGCAGAAACGTCCAGCGCCTCCCGGCCTCTACAGCCTCTCTTCGTAACCTGCTACAGTCGCCCTCCAAGGAGAGGGACAATATGCAACAAGCACGACGAAAATGGTTACCATACGCGATTCTCAGTTTGCTCGCATTGCCGCTTAGTGCGAAAGCGCAAACAGAAAAAAAACTGGACGGCTTGCAGCCCGTCACACACGAACGTTTACTAAAGGGTACAGAGGACACCTCGTCTTGGTTAATGTACGGTGGGAGTTATCAAGGGTGGCGGTTTAGCCCGCTCAAAGACATCACTCGACAAAACGTCAAGAAACTCGCCCCTGCATGGATTTTGCAAACCGGCGCTCCCGGGCAGCTCGAAGCCTCGCCGGTAGTCGCTGATGGCGTGCTCTACCTCACCGCAGCGTACAACAACCTATTTGCACTCAACGCTGAAACTGGCGAAACGCTCTGGAAGTATGCGCATCCCCTTCCTGACGATATGCGGGTCTGCTGCGGTCCCACCAACCGCGGGGTAGCCGTTGTTGGCGACAAGGTCATTATGGGCACGCTGGACGCCCGCCTTCTCGCGTTCGACCGCAAAACCGGCGCGGTCGTCTGGAACAGTAAAGTCATTGACTATGCCGACGGCTATAGCGTCACGGTGGCGCCATTGGTGGTGAAAGATAAAGTCATCGTTTCTATCGCCGGCGGCGATTATGGGGCGCGCGGCTTCATTGACGCCTACGATGTTAAAACCGGCGAACGCAAATGGCGTCGGTACACCGTGCCAGAGCCGAACGAAAAAGGCGGCGATTCCTGGTCCGGCGATTCGTGGAAGAGCGGCGGCGGGCCAGCGTGGGTCACGGGCTCCTACGACGCCGAGCAAGACACTCTGTTTTGGGCCACGGGCAATCCCGGACCGGACTGGAACGGAGACGTGCGCGAGGGCGACAATCTTTACACCGACTCTGTGTTAGCGCTGAATCCGGACACCGGTGAAATTAAATGGCACTTCCAGTTCACGCCGCACGATGTATGGGATTACGACGGCAACACCGATCTTTTCCTGGTGAACGTTTTACGTAATGGACGTCCAGTCAAGGCCTTGGCGCAAACGAATCGTAACGGCTATCTGTACGTGCTTGACCGCACGACCGGCGCATTCCTCCACGGGGCGCAGTATGTTGACAAGTTAAACTGGTCCACAGGGCTGAACGAAAAAGGCCGCCCTATGGTCGCCCCTAAGTTTACGCCGACTGCAGAAGCCAAAGACTTCATCTGTCCTGGCTCGGCTGGCGGCAAGAATGGCTCGTATACGGCTGCGTACAGTCCGCTCACAAAACTGATGTACGTCCCTGTCATTGAGAGCTGCATGCAAATGAAGAAATCAGCAGCGATGTTTATTCAAGGCATACCGTACTGGGGAGGAGGCCCGGGCGCGACGCAAGGAGAGGACCAATCGTCCTACGGCCATTTCTCCGCCATCGACCCAACCACCGGCGCGGTCAAGTGGCGACATACTGAGGGCTATCCCCTCATGGGCGGCACGCTGGTCACGGCGGGCGGCGTCGTGTTTACGGGCAATCTCGAAGGCTACGCGCTGGCGTTTGATGACACCACCGGGGAACTCCTGTGGAAGTTCCAAACTGGTGCGTCGATGCGCGGTCAGCCGATCACGTACAAAATTGGCAAACGCCAATACGTCGCCATTCCGAGCGGCGGCGGCGGTATTGCCGCTTCTATGGTTGGTGAACCGCCGCTCGCTAGTACGGGCAGCGCCTTAGTGGTTTTTGCTTTACCGCAGTGAAGAGGAAGAATCGTACAGTGAAGGATTGCATCATTAACATCATTGCGCCATTGAAGACCTGTTTTTATCAATGGTCCGATGACCGGATGAAACAAGGCGGCAATAACTGATAAGGAGGAACAACAATGATTCGCAACATTCACCACACTGCTATTTCCACTGGCGATATCGAGCGCTCGTTACGGTTCTATAAGGATCTGTTTGGGTTCTCAGAAGTCTTCTCTTCTGCATGGAAAGTTGGCTCAGAAATAACGGATAACATTGTTGGCCTCAAAGATTCTTCGGCGCGTGTCATTATGCTCAAGCTCGGGGACACGTATCTGGAACTTTTCCAGTACGCGACCCCGACGCCAAAGCCGGGAGAAGCTCGGCGACCGGTGTGTGATCATGGCATCACGCATTTTTGTGTAGATGTCACTGATATTGACGCAGAGTATGCACGCTTGAAAGCAGCTGGGATGGTCTTTCACTGCCCGCCGCAAACGGTGGGAAAAGGGGTGCGGGCTACGTATGGGCGCGACCCGGACGGCAATGTTGTCGAACTCCTTGAGCAGGAGAGCCCCACAAGTCTCTCGTCAGTGATGCTCGAATAACTGTGTAGGCGACAGAAAAATAGAAGAAGGGCTGTATTCCTGTTTTGCAGGCTTGCGAGTCCCACCTTGCAAGCCCACTCGTGTTACGCCGTTTTTGTTCGCTTTAACAGCTCCATCGCAGCCTCAATGATCACGTCGCCTTTTAGCGACGTCTCATTAGCGACTCGGAAAACTTGGCGAACTACCACCAAACACCAGATGTTCACCAGGATTCCCAGCGCGATTAAGACCCCGAGCAGTTGCGTATCACTCATTTGTTTGCGCCTTGTCAGGGCGCCCTGTCATAAATATATCTATCTTAACAATAGCGGCGTTGGCGCAAGATCACAAACGACGAGCGTCTTTCCAGAACGAAAGGCTACGCTCATGGCTGGCGCATTGTGGGCGTAGCCGATCCGACCCAGCGCGTCGATGACAATCAGACCCGCTTCGCTGTTGGTGCGTTGTTGTAGCAATTCGAGAGCTCTACGCGCTGCCTGGTCGGGGTCGACACCTCCACGTAGAGACTCCACGGCCGTCCGCGTGAGCGTCATGCGTATGATCGCTTCTCCCACTCCGGTTGCAGATGCGGCCCCGAGCGTGTCGTCGGCATACGTGCCGGCCCCAATGATAGCGGAGTCTCCCACGCGGCCAGGACGTTTATCAGCCATCCCGCCCGTGGAAGTCGCAGCCGCGAGCCGTCCAGCTGTGTCGAACGCTACTGCGCCGACCGTACCGGGCTCGCCTTTGGTTTGAGCCTCCTGCCAGTGCTGACGCTGACGTGCGCTGATCAAAGCTTCCGGTGAAACAAGAGGGACGCCTTTTTCACGAGCAAACCGTTCTGCGCCTTCGCCTACAAAGAAGACGTGCTTTCCATCTTCCATGATGGTTTTGGCGAGCAAGATCGGATTTTGTACAGTGCGCACCGCCCCCACCGCGCCCGCACGCAATGTGGAGCCCTCCATCAACGAGGCGTCCATTTCTACGGCGCCGTCTGTGTTCAAGCATGATCCAAAACCCGCGTTGAAACCGGGATCATTTTCCAGCTCTACGTTTGCTCGGACGACCGCGTCGAGCGCAGAGCCGCCTTGCAACAAAATAGACCACGCGATTTCAAAGGCGTGACGGAGACCCAATTGGCGAGCTTCGGTCAGTTGGGGGTCCGGGGACCCAGCCCCGCCGTGGATTATGAGAGAGGGACGCATAGGAATACTAGTAGTCAGTAGTCAGAATTCAGTAGCCAGTAGAAGGGCTCTCACTCGTCAGAGACAGTAGACATTTTTTCTACTGACTACTGGCTACTGACTACTTAGAGATTGAGTGACTGCGCGACAACTTCGCGATGGACTGGCGCGCTGCCAAACGCGGCTTCGGAAGCAAGACCGCGCCGGTAGAACAAATGCATGTCATGTTCCCAAGTGAAGCCGATGCCGCCATGTACTTGAATTGCCTCGCTGGCGACCGTCTTACACATGTCGCTGCAATAAGCTTTCGCCATCGGCACAGCCTGGCTCGCCTCGGGCACGTTTTCATCAACTGTCCATGCCGCGTAATACGTCAACGATCGCGCATTTTCCACCTGCACCATCATGTCGACGCATTTATGTTTGACGGCTTGGAAACTGCCGATGGGTTTGCCGAACTGCACGCGCTCTTTGGCGTACGAGACCGCCATGTCCAACGCTTTCTGGCCTGTCCCTACTGCTTCGGCGCAGAGGCCGGCAACAGCTTGATCCAATACACGCCGGAGGATCGTCCATCCTTTGCCCACTTCGCCAAGGACGTTTGCCCGAGCGACACCAACATCTTGGAATGCGACGTGACATTGCCGTCGCGTCATATCCACCGTTTTGAGTTGTGTGATCGTAACGCCAGGTGCCTTGGCGTCGACGAGGAACAACGTGACGCCGTCCTCAGGGTTGCCGCCTTGAGACGTGCGCGCCGCGACGATGATTTGGTCCGCGACATGTGCATCTGGCACGAAGAATTTCTCGCCGGAGAGAACAAAATCGTTGCCTTTCGCAGAAGCAGCAAGGGTGACGCCAGCGGCATCGTAACGTCCGCTCTTTTCGGCGAGAGCGAGCGTCACAATGTGGTTGCCTTCGACAATTTTGGGGAGCAGGGTAGATTTTTGTTCAGCCGAGCCGCCGCCAAGAATAGCCGTCGTGCCAAGCAAGGCGGTGGCGAAGAATGGTCCAGGCAAGAGTGACTTTCCCGCTTCTTCGAGAATCACGACAAGATCGAGAAAACTGCCGCCGACGCCGCCGAAATCTTCTGGAACGATGATGCCGAGCCAACCAAGTTGAGCAATTTTCTTCCACAGCTCGGTGGCGTGAGCCGTGTCATCCGCCATCATTTTACGTACGAACGTGGTCGGACATTCGTCATCGAGAAATTTACGAGTAGCCTCACGCAACGCTTCTTGATCTTCTGTGAAACCGAAATTCATATTCCCTCCTTATCTAGTCTGTCTCTCGAATATAGCCCGCTCCCCGCATTCGCTTTATAGCAGATAGGAAAAGCTTTCTTGCCATGGAGTGAATAAAGCGAGCGGGCCCTATGCTATCTGCTCTTAGCCTTTCGGCAATGCCAGCACGCGGTCGCCGATGATATTCCGCATGATTTCCGAAGTTCCACCAGCAATGGTGTACAGGCGAGACGCCAGCGCGCGGCGCGACCAATACCCGCCGTCAGGTCCATTCATTTCTCCCAGTGCGAGTTGGCCATAGGGTCCAAGCAGTTCGGTAGCAAAATGTGCGATCCGCAGGTGAAGTTCACTTGCTGCTAGTTTGCCAATCGAACCTTCTGGCCCCGGAGGATCGCCGTGCAGTTGTCGGGTCAGCTGGCGAAAGCTGTTGTATTTGACTGCTTGCGCTTCGATGTAGAATTGCGCGATCTTCTGGCGTACGGCGGGGTCTTCCGCCGCCGTGTGTCCGTTCGCCGACAAACGCTTAGCCAGCTCGGAGAGCTGTTGAAGCAATGGTCCCATCTGATGGCCGATGCCGAAATTGACACGCTCGAACATCAACGTGGTGACGGCAACCTGCCAGCCTTGGTTCTTTTCGCCGACGAGGTTGGCCTTGGGGATGCGCACGTCTTCGAAGAAAACTTCATTGAACTCGGCGTCGCCGGTGATCTGCACAAGCGGGCGGACAGTAATGCCGGGCGTTTTCATATCCACTAAGAGATACGAGAGACCCTTGTGTTTTGGGGCGTTCGGGTCCGTACGCACAACTAAGATGCAGCGGTGGGCTTTGTGTGCGTAGCTGGTCCAGACCTTCTGACCATTGACGACGAAATAATCACCATCCTCAACCGCACGTGTTTGCAAAGAGCCAAAATCAGAGCCAGATCCGGGCTCCGAGTACCCCTGGCACCAAATCTCGTCACCACTGAGAATACTAGGGATGTAGCGTTTCTTTTGCTCTTCCGTGCCCCAGTGCATGATTGTTGGACCAACGATATTAATGCCCAACATATTCGCAACACCAGGAGCACGCATGTGAGCCATCTCTTGCTGATAAATGGACTGTTCGATAAGCGTCGCGCCGCGCCCGCCATACTCCTTTGGCCAGTGGATGCCGACAAGGTTGGCGGCGTGCAGTTTCTTTTGCCAAGCGAGTTGAATATCGAAACGTTTGTCCTGGTCGAGTTGCTCGAAAGTTTCCGGGTTATAGTCTTTCGGTACATTCATGCTGAGCCATGAACGTAGTTCCTGACGGAACGCCTCTTCCTGCGGGGTGTAATCGAAATCCACAGTTGTGTCCTCACTATGCGGAGAGTAGCGGGCGGATTATAGAAAAAGAAGCGATTGGGAGCTAGGGGTTGAAAACCGAATGGGGGAGATTCCTTCGCTGCGCTTGCAAGGACTGCATACTCTGTCCCTGCAAGGAGTCGAGAGGAGGTTCAGTTCAATTCCTTCCTCACAATCTTCGCTCCCTCTACCAATGCGTGCAGCTTGGCGCGGGCAAGACCGCGTGAAGAGGCAGAGAAGCCGCAATCGCATGTGAGATAGAGTTTCTCCGGCTTGACGTGTTGGAGAACCGTACGAATACGTTCGGCGACATCCTCAGGGGTTTCTATGTACATCGACTTGACATCGACAATTCCAGCCGCGAGTTCACGGTCGCCGCCATATTGGCTCCACAATTCAAGTTCCGCCATTTCACGGTTGGCGTACTCCAGCGCGAACTGGTCGACTTTGGCTTCTAGAATTCCGGGGAACAACGGCTTATAGGTGCGTTTCATGGCCGGGCGGCCTTGGTTGTTGCCAAAACAAATATGCAGCGCGATCTTGGCGTTGACGCCTTCAACAGTTTTATTGAATAGCTTTACCGCTTCTGCGACCGTGAGCTGCGGAGTGCGGCCGGCGGCAGAGGGTTCATCAACTTGGATAAATGTGGCGCCGACGGCGACCAGCTGTTTGAGTTCACGATTGACTAGCTCCGCTAGATCGTAGAGCAGTGGCATATAATCATCACCCGAATAGCCGCCTTTCGGTGTGATAGGGAGGCAGATCGTGAGCGGTCCTGGGCAACAGACTTTGAGCGGCTTATCGGTCAGAGTGCGAACATACGTGTATTCTTCGACAAGACCGAACCCGCCAGGAGCCGAAACGCGTTCAACGGTTTCAAACCGCGGCGCGCTGTCATAGCTCATGACGCCAAGTTTACGCTGCGCGGGAATGAGTTTGAGACCCGAGAGTTTTTCGACGACATTCCACAAGAACCGCTGTCGTCGGATTTCTCCGTCAGTCAAAATATCGAGCCCTGCTTCTTCCTGATCCCAGACGGCGATCTTGATCGCGTCCTGAATGGCCTCTTCCATATCCGCTGGTCCTGCGTCGCCCGCGCGGAGCACGCGCCGCGCCGCGAGCAGCCACGAAGGAGAGGCGTAGGAACCGACGCCCATCGTCGGTAATAACCCAAGGTCTTTTCCGTTTAGTGTTGGCATGAGCCCTCTCCCGTGCAGCGAGCTGTTACAGCGATTCTGGAAACAATGCCAGCAAATCGGTCCCTTTCGGCGTTTTCCAGGAACCGCGCACCATGTAGCTTTGTAGGCATTCCACGCGAAAGCCCATTTTTGTTAGCTCGACCAGCAATTCGTGATGGCGGACAGGAAATCGCATGCGCAGTTCTGCATCGGCTTCTTTCTCTATGACATGCGAGATGAGCGCTTTCAACACTGCCGGGTCTGAAGCCGCGGCCGGACCAAGGAACACTGATTTCCCCATGCGCAACTGGCACAAATAGCCGGCAAGTTTACCGTCAAGGAATCCCAAGAGCTGCGGCGTTTGCTCAAGAAAATAGTGAATGTCTTGCGATCGTGCGATTCCGGTTAATTGGGTGTCAAGCTTCGCGATCCGTGCAGTATCGTCCACGGCTGCTTCACGCAGCGCGATGCCGCGCGGACGGGTGGCTGGACGCAACTCCTTTCCGTGCAGAATCGCTACAAGACCATGGGTCGCAAAGCCTAGCTTACTATAGAGCAGAAATGAAACGGTATTAAACGTATCCTGCACGAGCCGGAGCGAGGGACAATGTCGACCAGCGCGCAAGACCGTCATCATGAGTTCTTTACCGACGCCTTTGCTCTGGTTGTCTGGAGCTACCGTAATCGGACCAATGCCAGCAGTCGTTCCACGGAGATGGAGGAAGCCCGAGCCCACCACTTTACCGCCTTCTTCCGCTACGAAGCATTCCTGTGGTTCAAGGCGGAGATAGCCGCGAGCAATCCCGACTCCAACTTCCGACGCGGGAAACGGTGGTGGAAAACCATGACGAGTACAGAGGTCGCTAAAAGCAGCAACGATGACCTCCCCCGTGCGAACGACATCCCGCTCTTCCATACGACGAATCATGTTCCTAGTCTCCCGTCTCTCGCCGACGATTGTGCCCTGAACTGAAGATCCGACCTCT
>CAZUFQ010000052.1:6842-14384 GCA_964618735.1 uncultured Enterobacteriaceae bacterium | reverse complement strand
TGCTTTATTAAAGAATTCTACTGAATCGTTGGGTTGACGTTTGACCTCTTCAATCACATCGCCAGCCTGGAGTCCCGCTGTTTCTGCTGCACTACCCGGATCGACATCCTTGACAATCACGCCCTTTTGTGCGCGCTCTAATTGAAAGCGACGAGCCACTTCAGGTGTGACATTCGAGACGGTCATCCCCCAACTTTCTCCACTGTCCTCGGAGCTTGACGCCTTGGCTTGCTGATCTGTTAATTCACCGAGCTTCACCGAGACGGTCTTTTCTTTGCCGTTGTGAAGGATGGTTACTTCGGCTTTATCTCCGACCGGGGTTCGCGCTACCAGACCCGAGAGTTCGTTAGTGTCTTTTACAGTGGTTCGGTTAAAGGCGACGATAACATCTCCTCGTTCAATCCCAGCTTTTTCTGCCGGTCCATCTTTCGTCACTTCTGCTACCAACGCTCCCGTTGGTTCCTTGAGCCCAAACGATTTCGCTAATTCTGGAGTAACGGACTGAATTGCGACTCCAAGCCAGCCGCGCGTCACTTTTCCTTTGTCTTTGAGTTGCGATACGATCGATTTCGCCATGTCGATAGGAATGGCGAACCCAATGCCGATATTGCCGCCGCCCTGACTAAAAATAGCTGAATTGATCCCCACGACCTCGCCCTTGAGGTTCAACAAAGGACCACCAGAGTTGCCAGGATTAATTGAGGCGTCTGTTTGAATAAAATCGTCGTAGGGACCGGCGCCAATGACGCGCCCTTTGGCGCTCACGATACCTGCTGTCACTGTTTGTTCTAGGCCAAAAGGATTGCCAATAGCGATGACCCAATCGCCGACCTGGAGATTCCCGGACTTTCCGAGGGGAACGGCTGGCAAGGTGTGTTTGACAGTGATTTTAATCAGTGCAATGTCTGTCTTCTCATCCGAGCCGATCACTTTTGCTTCGTACTCTTCCTTGTCTGAGAGTCGAACCGTGATCTTGTCCGCATCTCCGACAACATGGTTATTCGTGATGATATAGCCGTCTTCACTAATAAGAAAGCCAGAGCCTAGACTCCGCGCTTGCCCTGGGGGGGGACGATCTGGAAAGAAACGACGGAAGAATTCCTCGAACGGATCCTCCCCGCCGAAGGGATTGGGGCCTGGACTAGGGCCGGGTCCTGGCCCTGGCATGGGGATACGCGGAGAACGGCGCCGTTCCGTTTTCTGAGTAGTGGAAATGTTAACAACGGCAGGCGAGGCGTTCTTTGCTATGTCTGCTAATGACGGGAGCGCCCCCGATCGTTCGGGAGAAGCCGCCTCTTGTTCTCCGCTTTTCTGGGAGCCGAAAATATCGAGAGCGAAAAGCGGCGAGGCGCCCCACAACAAGACGCCCGCGCAGAGCGTTACCGTCAACACTCTACGTTGCTGCAACCAAAATATTTTCATCGTACCATCCTTCCTCAGTACTAAGCGCGAAGTTTGTTTTCTTTATTTATAGATAGAGGCTTTCCAACGCCCGATCAAGGCATGGTGTAGGGGCATAGGGTAAGGCTGAGTTCGTCTAATAAGACAAAGGGTCCCGTCACTGGAGACATTACTCAGGTTGCTCGCCTTTTTCAGCCTTGTCGCGAAGTTCAACCTGTTTAATAAAAGTGGGGACCACAGGAGAGAATTCAGGAGACAGGCGATGACGGATATTTTCCGCCGCTTCCGCCGCCAAGCGCCGCAGCGGTGGGGATTGTTCGGCCCGAGAGAGGTTATCCAAGAATGGCAGAGCGCTGTCGTTTCCAACCTCACGTAGTGCGAAGATTGCGGTGCCTTTCGTTTGTGGGTCCAGGTTGCGTTTGAGAAATTCGATAACGGGGCCAGATCCGCGTGGGTCGCCGATTTTGCCCAGAGCAACAAGCACTTTTTGCTTAATGCCAGGACCAACTTCTCTGAGAAAGAGTTGCTGAACAAGGACTGGAGTCGCATCGGTCGCTTTGAGAGTGCCTAGATAGTCGATCGCCTTTACTTTGACTCGAATATCCGCGTCTGCAGTTGCTTGGACAAGATGTTCGATGGCCTTTGGGTCTTTCGAATCGCCAAGGGATTTGACCGCTTCCAGTCGGGTATCTGGATTGTCATTTTTGAGGCGACGCACCCATTCCTGAATATTCGTCCCTTTCTTTTGTTTGCTCATACGGTCACGCGCGCGATCACCGGAGAGCTGGCTGCCAGAGATAGTCTCTCCTTGGAGCTGATTAAACATTTGTGCATGAGTCCGTGAGGGGAGAAGCCAAAGGCAAGCTACAGAAAAGACAACAACGACCGGAACGGGATTTGACCACTTCAGTGTCCAACCACACAACATGTTCTTTCCTCAAAAAAGTGATGCAACGGACCCGAACATGCCCAACTGCAAGACAGATTGCAATGGCGTCAGTTCGAGAAGAGAGTGTCCTGTTCTTCGCGACGAAAGATCTGTACCTCTTCCGGATAGAGCCCGCCTTCAGGGATATCTTTGAGCGGTGTGCCGTCCCGGAGTCGGCCTTCCAAAATTTCCCGGTAATTACAAACAAGATAGCGGTGGCCATCGCGGGGTTTGTTCGGGAGCCTCGCCTTTTCTACGCGGGTTTCTCCTTTGTTGTCGGCGCCGATGAGACGCACAACGTAGCGTTTTTTCATAAGGCCTTTCAAAGCACGGATAACTGAAGCCCTTGAAAGCCCTGTCATTTCTGAAACTTCAGCGTAGCCAGCGGTAATCAGAGGCGTATGTCTGAGCCCGATCGAATGACGCCACAGCGCGCGATACACTTTCCATTCTCGGGGATCCATGAGCTTATTGAGGTCGTCTTCTAGTAAATAATCAGGTAACCGAGGAGAGGGCTGCCAAGGCGAGCGTCGGTTCAAACGGATTTGAATATCTGGATTTTCCCCTGATTGCGTTTGGCTGGGAGTTTGAGAAGAAATTTTTTCCTGCATATATTGCTCTTCTCTACAAATTCTAGCCTGACTATATTCAAAAATAAGGAAAAAGGCAAATGTCAGGATTAAACCTCAGCTCAGTCTGTTACTTTTAATGTCCTACCTGCTTCCGTTTCTGATCAATATACCGCTGGATCAATAGTCGCATTGTTTGAGCGGGTTGTATGCCGATGAGGGGAAACTCGCCGAGCATAAAGGTGGGATAGCCGGCTACTCCGAAAGCAGCAGCTTCCGCTTCGTTTGCTTTGATCTGCGCTGTGAGGGCGCCGGTTGTCAACTCATTTTCTAGTTCGGTTGCTGATAAACCGATGGACTCAGTCAAACTGAGCAAAGTAGGAAGGTTGCCGATATCGTGGCCTTCCTCGAACACAGCGGCAAAGACGCGTTCATGATAGTCGTTAAATTTACCATGCGCTCGCGCAAACTCTCCGCCTTCGAGCGCATACGATGAATCAAGCCAGCGGTCCGGCACACGCAACTCAATTCCTGTCTCGCGGGTAACGCGAAAGATCTTGCCTCTAGCTTCATCCCCAATCATCTCACCATTTTTCCAGCCTTGATGCCGACGGGAAATCTGGACGCCTTTCCACAACAGCTCGATCTCTAATTGTCCTTGTAGTTGCTCCATGACTTTCTTAGCGACGTAGCACAAGGAAGACGCATAGTCATAAAAAATCGGCACGATTACATTGCTCATGGGAAGGTAGGTACTGGATCACCGAAAACGTTGCAAGAGAGTAGGGGGTGGCATATAACAGCCCTCAGCTTGCTTCCGGCAAAGAAGGGACGTTTGCACAGACGCTGCAAGCCTTTCGGCGATACTAAGGATGAGGAGCTATGAGCATGAGATTTGACGGGTTACAGGAAGCCATAAATGCTGATCCTGAATTTCGCATCGCCGCGCGCTTTTGGAATGCGACCGTGCGGCTCGATATGGGTGACACTGCGCTGCTCTTGCATATTGAAAAGGGGCGTCTTGCCGAAATCGCGACTGGCGCGCAAGTGATTGCGTTTTTGACGCCGGTCAACATTGTGGTTTCCGCGCCAGCTGCCGAGTGGCGGAAATTCCTCGAATCTATTCCTAAACCCTTTTACGTGGATTTATGGGGAGCGTCGGCGCATCATGGCTTTCAAGTCAGCGGCGATATGGAAAGCCTCTATGCGTATTACCCCGCGATGCGCCGTCTCTTCGACATCATGCGTGCAGTGGCGCACCAGGCCTGAGGGAGGAATGTTGTCATGGCGCGATTCGATAAAGCAACCGGACGATATATCTACTTGACAATTGATACTATTGAATATCGTGTCTACTTCGAAGAATATGGAGCAGGCATTCCCTTGTTGATGCAGCACACCGCCGGCGCGGACGGACGGCAATGGCGGCATTTTTTGGAGAACGAGCGTCTTGCGCAACATTTTCGCATGATCGCCTATGATCTTCCCTACCACGGCAAGTCTGTGCCGCCGACGGAAAAAGAGTGGTGGAAAGAAGAGTACAAGCTCACCAAAGATTTTTTGATGAAAGTGCCGGTGACCTTGAGCAGTGAGTTAGGGCTGGAGCGGCCCGTGTATATAGGCAGTTCGATTGGCGGGCATCTAGCCGCCGACCTCGCGCTCTACTATCCAGACAAGTTTCGGGCGGTGATCGGCCTGGAAGCGGCGCTGGCGACGCCCGGCGGGTATCGGGATGCGTGGTATCATCCTCGCCTCAGCAATGATTTTAAGGCGAGTTCTATGTTTGGGCTCATGTCGCCGACGAGCCCGGAAAAATTCAGACGTGAGACTATTTGGGTGTACAGTCAGGGTGCGCCGCCGGTATTCAAAGGTGACTTGTATTATTATTCTGTCGATCATGATTTGACGCAGACCGCTGAACAAATCGACGCCTCGAAAGTGGCGGTGTACCTGCTCACTGGCGAATACGACTGGGCGAGCACGCCGGAAATGTCCGAAGCCCTCGCGCGACGCATCAAAGGCGCAAAGTACCAGACCATGACCGGACTGGGCCACTTCCCTATGAGCGAAGATCCCGAGAAGTGTCTGAGTTTCGTCGAACCGATCCTCAATGAGATTCGTGGGATGAAATAAGTTTCGCACCTCTTCATGAGGAAAAGAGCGGAGCAGGCTCTTGACGAGCCTAATTGAAAATGATTCTCAATATCATCCATGACGAATCAGACGAAAGATGCACTTTGCTCGCGTCCGATAGCAAGGGAGAGTCGCTGCCAATGTGGCAGTCTGCTGGCCCGGCTCGGAGAAGAAGGGGTAGAACTGAAATGCCGCCGCTGCAAAAGAACCGTGGTGATTCCCTGGGGAGCAGCAATAAAGTGGCATGACATAGCCGTCTATTGGCAAGAGCCTACTACAACGACGCTAACAGAGAAAAAAAATGAGCCGGCGTCCATCCTGGAAGGGAGACTGCAATGCAACGCGAAGAAGTCCTAACGACCTAAGTATTTGATTTTGTTGATAATGTGAAACTGAAAATCATTCCCGCTATGGAGAAGATCATGTAACATCCGCAGCCCTGCAACAAGCGTTTGTCCTGTAGAGTTTGAACCCTTTAGCGGCCAGAGGTTTGACGCCCAGAGCCCAGTAGGAATCGTTCCTGCTGGGCTTTTTATTTTTCGTCAAAGAAAAATGTTTCTCACGGATCATTATTACGAGAACGGGAAGGAAGAGCAAAACGTGACTACAAAAGCATTGCTAAGCATAATCTGCCTGACCCTGCTGCCCAGCGAGGCGTATGCACAAGGCAATCTTTCTCTATCAAACGAGCCAGTGGAAGAAGCCGATCCTCCCGAAGTCGCCATCGGTGAGCGTCTCTTCTTAGAAACACGCTTTGCTCAATTCTTTGCCGTTCGCGCACAGGGGGATGCAAACGCAACGCTAGAGACAGGGGACCCGGTGATGGACATAAGCGCAACCACGGCGACCCCGCTCTTTGGGCCCTTTGCTGGTCAGTCGATGAACTGCCGCGCCTGTCATCTCGTCGACGAGCACTTCGAAAGTCCCGGGGGAGGAAACCGCACCTATGCCGATTTCGCACGACGCAGCCCCATTCCCGCCCGAGAAGACGGGAAAATCACGGCTCAGCGTAACGCCCCTGCGCTCGTAAACGCCTCGTTATCGAGAAAGAATTTTTTGCTGCATTTTGACGGCGAATTCAAGACTCTGACCGACTTGGTCAAGGGCACTTTCACAGGGAGAAACTTCGGCTGGCTGCCGACTGAAAGACTGCAAGCTATTGCTCATATCGCCCATATCATCCGCGACGATAACGGAAGCGGCGCGCTCGCTCAGGAATTCGGCGGGCCCTATCGAGTGGTGCTCAAAGGAACGGACCCCAGTCTTCCCCCGGAATTGCGACTGCCTAAAAAGTTTCGCCTCGATGTCGCTACTGCTTCCGACGCCAAGATCTTGAAGACAGTGGCCCGACTTGTTGCTGCGTATGTCGCTTCCTTAGAATTCGCACGAGACGAAAACGAAGAATTTGTCGCCTCGCCCTATGACGTGTTTCTGCGCAACAACAACTTGCCGAGAAGACCGGCAAAAAAAGAGTCAGACCTGGAATATAATCGCCGCCTGCGGCTTCTGCTCGAAAACTTAAGCGCGCCACAGTTTGTTACCGAAGTAGACGGTAATTTTACCACGCATCATTTGCCATTCGTTTTTGGGAGCACGGAACTCGCCGGCCTCAAAATTTTCCTGCGCGAGCCTTCGTCATCCTCTCCAGTTTCCCTGCAAGGGCAAATCGGTAATTGTCTAGTTTGTCATCCCGCCCCGAATTTTACCGACTTCGCCTCTCATAACACCGGCGTCGCCCAGGAAGAATACGATGCTATTCACGGAGCGGGAAAGTTTTCTCAACTTTTTATTCCCGACCTTTCGACGCGTAACGCCGACGTCGAGCAATTTTTACCTCCTGCGTCTGCTCATCCCGATGCTGCGGGACCATTCTTCGCTATTCCGTCTGTCGAAAATCCAAATCTTACGGACCTTGGCGTATGGAATGTTTTTGCTAACCCGGCTCATCCGCAGCCGCAGGCGCGCCTACGGGCTAGCCTCTCCCTCATCTTCGGAAAACACCTCTCACGCAGAGTGCTGCTCGCCAAAACAATCGGCGCCTTTAAGACGCCGGGTCTACGGGACCTGTTGCATTCCGCTCCCTACTTCCATAACGGCGGCAAGGACACTTTCTCAGACGTGCTTCAGTTCTATAGCGACATGTCCGTGCTCGCGCGCGAGGGAAAAGTGCGTAATGACGATCCTGAGCTCTCCCGTATTAATCTTGCTCCTGGAGACATTGCTCTGTTAGGAGCATTCTTACGAGCATTAACTGAAGACTACAACTAGAGGGACACTGCCCGATGTTTCGCAACCTTCTTATCGCGCCGATTGTCCGCGTCACTGTATTCAAACTGACAAGGAGTTATATGAAGCCGCACTTGTCATTACTGACCAAACCCTCGGTTCTCCCCGAGGACATGCTGGTGTCAGCTCAGTTGCAAAAGAGGCGCTGGCGTGGCGCTGCCTGGGGCGTCTCGTGTCTTGTGCATGGACTCTTGAGCACAGCGGCGCTTTGGCAAGGGACGCGAG
>CAZUFQ010000052.1:0-6742 GCA_964618735.1 uncultured Enterobacteriaceae bacterium | reverse complement strand
AAAGCCTAAAGAAGAACAGTCCAAGCTTGCTGTTGTCAAACCGAAAGAAGCGGCGCGGCTCAAAATCGCCAAAAGGCCGCGCAAGAGCGAAATACCGCAACCTCAACCTCAGGCTCCCATGCAAGCTGTTCCGGAGCCGGAGCCTACTGCTGTTGAAAGCGCTGCCGCTTCCTTGCTTTCCGAGGCGGTCAGCAATGTGACTGCCTCCGTCACAAACGGCGCCATCGGCGGTGTTTCCGGGGGAGCAGCTGGCGGCGTTATCGGCGCGCATGGCTCGGACCCGCTTCCTGTTAAGCAAGTGGCGAACCCACCATTGTTGCTCTCGCGCGTCATGCCGGAGTATTCGCGGCAAGCACGGTTGCAGGGCGTGGAAGGATTGGTCTTACTCGAAGCCGTTCTCGCTGTTGATGGGCATGTCGAAGACGACATCAAGGTGTTGCAATCGATTCCTTCGTTGGACTTGGCTGCTATGCAGGCCTTACGCCAATGGCGGTTTCGCCCGGCGCGAGATCAAGAGAATCGGCCGGTGCGCGTCATTCTCGAAGTCCCTATGCGGTTCGTGTTGAGATAAGGTTCACAGCGCAATGCAGAGCAAAAAGTAAGGAGTTTGTATGCAGTTTACCCTAGCAGAGTTATGGCAAACGATGGGACCTCTCGCCAAAGGCGTGGTGGTCATCTTGATCGGCATGTCGCTGCTTTCTCTTACCACTGCTGTAGAAAAATGGGTTTTTCTTGGGCGAGTTTTGAAAGAGTCAACACAGTTTCTCCGCGTCTGGCGCGAGCACGTGGCGATGCAGGGCTATAGCAAGGCAAGCGCTCTGACTGAACGGTACCCGCATTGTCTCCTTGCTCAAGTCGTGCGAGTAGGCGCTCAGACTCTCGACTCGACGGTTAATCCTACCCATCGAAGTGAAGTGTACGACCGGGTTGTGCGTCGCGAGATCCTTGCCGCGGGCGCGGCCGCACGGCGCGGATTAAGCGTACTGGCCACGGTGGGTTCGACGGCGCCTTTTGTCGGACTCTTCGGCACTGTGCTTGGTATTGTAAATGCGTTTCAGAAAATGGCGGCGTCTGGACAAGGCGGCCTAAGTGTCGTTTCCGCAGGGATTGCTGAGGCCCTCGTCACTACGGCGCTCGGTATTGGCGTCGCCCTTCCCGCTGTATGGCTTTTTAACTGGTTGACTCAGCGGATCGCTCAACTGCTCACTGAGATGGAGTGTGTCGCCGAAGAACTGGCGGTCATTGGTCTGGGCGGAGTACAGCCTGTGGCGCTCTCTGAAACAAGACAAGGAGAAGCAAACCATGGCAACGCGAATTAGCGACAATGATGAATTGCACGCCGACATCAACATCACCCCTCTCGTCGATGTGGTGCTCGTGCTTTTAGTGATTTTCATGGTAGTGACGCCGCTCTTGAAACAAGAGGTGCCAATCGAATTGCCGATCGCGGATAACAGCCGAGCCGCACAGGATCTTTCACAACTTACATTGACGCTCGCATCGGACGGCGGGGTGTATCTCAACAGTCAACCAGTGCTACGCGAAGCACTAGTGACAGAATTGCAAAGGATTTATGCCGCGAGAGCCGACAAAACCATCTTTCTGGAAGCGGATCGTAATCTCTCTTACGGTCAGGTGGTCAACGTAATGGACGACTGCAAGGCGGCAGGAGTCACAGCGATAGGCGTGCTCACTAAACGTGAAAGATCGGGAGAACCTTAATCAAACTTGGCGCGAATATAAACAAAACGATAGGGGAGGTTCATATGGAAGACCAGCAGCGAACCGTCATTTCTTCAACGCAGATGCATATCCAAACGAAGGTATGTCCTCGTGGACACGTGTATCTCTACATCGGACATGCCTGTCTCTTTTTGCGTCAAGAAGAATTTCTCAATTTGGCGCAAATCGTGCGCTCGACGGAGCAGCATTTACTGGAAAGTATTGGTGCGCCGCCCACTGAGCAGCGGCACTAAAAAGTGGTTGAGAGCGCCCCGTCTCAACCCGGCTGTGAGTGTACCCCTCCTTCACTCACAGCCTCCTCTTCATACCAGGAGCATACGGTAAAAGGCTATCGGCCTCCCGGCCAGGAGTTAACGCCGATAGCCCGAAGATGAACAAAGGCGAGCCTTTCTTCACTGGCGTTACCTATAGCCGAGAAGGGAGGTGAGAACAAGAACAAAGACCGACAGGAGACGCGCGTGAAAGATATTTATAACCATGTCGTTTACTACCTCTTTTCGCTTGTGCTCCTCTGCGCGCCGCCCAGAGCGGTGGCTGCCGAGGACGACCCTGCGGGGAAAAACAAACACGTACAGGAACGAAAAAATCCTGCTTCACCTCCCAAGAAAGAGGCTTCGTCTTCTTCTCCCCCGCCTTCAGCAGAAGGACAGACGAAAACGGAAACGTTCGCAATACCGGAAACAACGGTGACCGGGGCTCAAGAGAATTCTTACAAAGTAGACGCGACCACCACCGCCACCAAAACGGATACGCCGCTTCGCGACATTCCTCAGTCGGTGAGTGTAGTAACCGAACGCGTCGTCAAATCGCAAAACGCCTTTACTTTACGCGACGCCCTGAAAAACGTCAGCGGTCTGACCATTGCCGCCGGTGAAGGCGGTCGCACCGGCGATTCGCTCACCTTGCGCGGGTTCGCCGCGAATTCGGACATTTACCTTGATGGAGTGAAGGAGAATGGACAATATTTCCGGGATACGTTCTTTATCGAACGCATCGAAGCGCTCAAGGGTCCCTCCTCAGTCTTATTTGGACGCAGCACGACCGGCGGTCTCATTAACATCATTACCAAGAAACCGCGCCCAGACTTGACCTCTCAATGCGAGTTCAAGTGTGGCTCCTACGATTTTAACCCCGGGCAGGTCGATTTTAGCGGGGTTTTGTCGACGTTCCCTAACCTTCGCTTAAATGCGTTGTATCAGGACGCCGACAGCTTTCGTGATTTCAATTTTACCAACCGTTGGGGGCTAGCGCCGTCTATCGGCATAGCGTTGACGCAGGACACCCAGCTGACCCTACAGCTCCTGCATCAAGAGGAAGACAGCGTGTTTGACTACGGGTTGCCCATGTTCCGCGGCAAACCGGCGCACGTCTCGCGGGACACGTTTTATGGCTATCCTGATGATCGTTTGCAAGAATATGACACGACTATCGCCACCGCCACTTTAACGCATCAGCTCTCGTCGAGTCTCTCGGTGCGTAACAGTTTTCGCTATGGCGATTACGAGCGTCGCTACCGCACGCATCTGTTTGGCGCCGTGACCGGCGCGGACGACACGGCAACCGTCGTGCGCAACCAAGCGCTACGACTCAGCACCCAGCAGAACTTGTCCAACCAGACGGATTTTACCTGGCGCTCCTCCCTCTTTGGTCACGAGCATACCCTCCTGTTCGGCGCGGAATTTGGTCGTGAGGATTTTGACTTCTTGAGTAAAAACTCGACGGGGGTGACGCCAATTTCTATTTTTCATCCCGTATTGACGCGCACGGTCGGCGCTGGTCGCGCTAACGATTTCAGCGGCGTGTTGAACACCTACAATGATGCGCCAACGGAAACTCAGGGCTTCTACACACAAAGCCAGCTTACGATTACGCCACAATGGAAAGCGCTCGCCGGTTTTCGCTGGGATCGTTTTCATGTTAACTTCAACAACCGTTTACCAGGCGGCGCAGATTTCAAGCAGACCGATACGATGTTCAGTTATCGTTTCGGTCTCGTCTGGGAGCCGCGTGAATGGCAGTCGTACTACTTCAGTTATGGCACGTCATTTAACTCATCGGCTGAAACTTTTGCGTTAAGCGCCGCCACGGTAAACCTGGACCCAGAGGAAAATCAGAACTTCGAGATTGGCGCAAAGCTTGATTTTTTTAAGGAACGACTTTCGGCGACAGCTGCCCTCTTCCGGCTAGAAAAGACCAACGCCGCACGCCTGACCCGAACGATCCGACACGCAATATCCTTGCGGGTGAGCAGCGTACCGACGGATTTGAGTTGGGGTTGGCCGGTTCTCTTCTCCCTCGCTGGAATATCTCTGCCTCGTACGCCTATCTGGACGGCACGACAGTGAAAGCGAATACCGCCGCTGGCGCCATTCCGAGTGAAGGGAAAAGTCTCCCCAATGTCCCACGCAATAGTGGGGTGGTGTGGACCAGCTACGATTTGACCGACGCCTTGGAGATCGGAGGCGGAGTCTTCTTCGTGGGGCATCGTTTTACCACCAACACCCATGCGGCTCGATTACCCGGCTACACGCGCCTGGATGGCATGGTGGCGTACCACCACAAGAATTTTGATCTTCAGCTCAATCTTTTTAATCTCGCGGATGAACGCTATTTCGAGTCTGGGCAGGCCGCCTCGGCGTTACCCGGGACGCCGCTTTCCGCCCAAGTTACGCTCCGCCTGAAATATTAAGAACAACAATCAGGAGACGCCAATGCTATTACAAATCGAGAACGTGCTTACTCCGGATGTTCTTTCCCACATCAACCGCGTAATGGACCAAACCCTTTGGCTCGACGGTCGAGTGACCGCCGGGCCCCAATCCGAGCGCGTGAAACATAATCTTCAGCTTGCTGAGGGTTCACCCGAGGCGCAAGAATTGGGTGAACCGGTCCTCGCGGCGCTCTCGCATAACGCACTGTTTGTCAGCGCCGCCTTACCGCGCCGTATCTTTCCACCTTTGTTTAATTGTTATGAGGCAGGCATGACCTTCGGCCCTCACATCGACAACGCCCTGCGTGGCGGTGGGGACCCGATCCGTACGGACCTCTCCGCCACCCTGTTTTTAAGCAATCCAGAGGACTACGAGGGCGGAGAACTTCTCATTGATGACACGTACGGCTGCCATAGTGTGAAGTTGCCGGCGGGTCACCTGGTGCTCTATCCATCCGCCAGCCTGCATCGTGTGAATCCCATCACTTGGGGTGCGCGCCGTGCAAGTTTCTTTTGGGTGCAAAGCTTTATACGTCATGACAATCAACGCGCCCTTTTGTTTGATCTTGATGTCGCGATTCAAAGATTGACCCAACGTCTGTCGGATGCTCCAGAATTCCTGCGTTTGACCTCTTGTTACCACAACCTCGTCCGTATGTGGGCGGAAGCGTAGGAAGCGCGAGCAAGAAACAGGAGCCTCTCATGAAGCGATATTGTCTTCAGCTCCACCGGCTGTTGGGCGTCACTGCTGGCGCCGTACTCGCAGTAATGGGTGTAACCGGCGCTTTGTTGTCGTTTGAACATGGGCTTTTGCGTTGGCTGAATCCTGGGGTCATGACAGTGACGCCACTCCCGATGGGACCCTTGCCTCCGCGCGAACTTCTGGCTCGTATTCAAGGCGCCGTCCGGGAAAAGCGCGTCATAGGGATGGAGCTGTCCGTGCATCCCGAAGATGCGGTCCGTGTAAGATTTACAGCTCAGCTCCGAGAATCCAATAGTCGTCAACCGCAAGCAGTAAGACAAGGAGACGGTAGTAGAGGTGGAGAGTGGCGCTATGTTGATCCCTATACCGGCGCCATCCTAGGTGAGGCATGGGGGCAATCATTCTTTCGGTCGGTGATGGAGATGCATCGTCGGCTTGTCCTTGGTGACGTTGGTAAAGCCATTACCGGCGCTTCCACCCTCGCTTTAGTGGTGCTCTGCTTGTCGGGCTTATATCTTCGCTGGCCTCGATCGATGTGGAAGTGGCGTGCTTGGCTAAAGATCAATACTACCCTTAAAGGGCGTAGTTTTCTCTGGCATCTCCACGCTGTAACGGGGACCTGGGTCTTATTGCTCTATTTACTGGTGGCTGTGACAGGACTGTTTTGGTCGTACGCATGGTATCGGAACAGCGTGTTTGCACTCACTGGCGCAAGCCCACCGAATCGGGAGGGTGTGTCTCTGGCAACGCCTATTACGGATCCTCCAGACCTTGCCCTTCTCTGGCCTGTATTCCTGCGTGAATCTGGCGGGTTCAGCACCGCTACTGTGACTTTCCCTGAACGTCTGACTCAAGCGGTTGAAATCCGCTACCTTGCTACGAGTTCACCCCACGAACGCGCCTTTAACTCCATTGTTCTTCATCCAACCAGTGGGGCAGTCCTTCGCCATTATCTCTAACTGGAGCCCTCAGTGGGGGCTAAACTGGTCAACAGCGTCTTCGCCTTCCATTCTGGCGGCTTTTGGGGGACGCCTGGGATAGTAATAATGATGGTCGCGAGCTTGAGTATGCCTCTGTTTGCCGTTACTGGTTGGCTACTTTATCTCACTCGACGAGCCAAGACGAGTGCAAGCGCTCTGTCGGAGCCCGTTACGTCAGAAGGGTAGGCTGCGTCTTGGCGTTTTTCAAAACGTTCTTGCTGTATTTGAGTTTTGTTGAACCGGTGCTCAAGGAGATTCGTGGGATGAAGTAGTAGCATGCTAGGATTTTGCTTCATCCTAGCCTTCAACGCGTAGTGAACCGTCAATTCATGGGTGGAATTGTATCCTTTAGCTCTATTCGTAATATCTCTGTAGTGTCAAATTTTATTCTGGCAAACTTATTGTGAGGTCTTGTCGAATAGTGGGGAAATGAAGTAGGCAGTGATGCTCTTGGATAGCGATTGTCTCTTCAGGTTAACTCTTCCAACAATGCCTTTGCCTCTTGCAAATCTTTTGTGTCAAATCCTTCGGTGAACCAGCCGTAGATCTCAGCCAGCATCTGTTGAGTTTCGGTCTTCTTGTCTTGCTGCTGCCACAGACGGCTCA
>CAZUFQ010000051.1:0-14455 GCA_964618735.1 uncultured Enterobacteriaceae bacterium | reverse complement strand
TCTATTTTCCAATTTGTACAATTTCGTTTCTATTTCCTACGGAGTCCCAATTCTATTTCGTCACTTTGCAAGTGTTGATTATACATTGATTGGACAGACAACTTTCTATCTCCTACTGCGGTCACAGTCTATTTCGTCGAAGCCTACCACCATCTAAGCATCAAAATAGACCCACGTTTCAATCTCCTACGGAGGTCACAGTCTATTTCGTCTAACGACTCGCGCATTGTCCCCTCTTGTTCTTTTGTTTCAATCTCCTACGGAGGTCACAGTCTATTTCGTCCACAAAGGCGTTTTGCGCCCCATCAAAATAGACCCACGTTTCAATCTCCTACGGAGGTCACAGTCTATTTCGTCCCCGCTCCGGCCACTGCTGAAGGTGACCTGATCTATGGTTTCAATCTCCTACGGAGGTCACAGTCTATTTCGTCACAAATAACAGATACTTACTGTCGCTATATTGGTCGTTTCAATCTCCTACGGAGGTCACAGTCTATTTCGTCCAACCGACGAATAGCATCTTCGGCACGCCAATTCCGTTGTTTCAATCTCCTACGGAGGTCACAGTCTATTTCGTCAGTCACCCTCCTTTCTTGTGTAAAGTCGTTGGGTTATGGCCTCTTCAGCGCGAATCTCAATAAAGAGAGCAGAATGAGCTTCGTTCATCTTCCTATCACTCTTGTCACTGTCGGTGCAACTGGCTGCTTTCTTTTACTTTACTCGTGAGCGCGCATCGCCCAGGAAACGAGCAACAGCTTCGATCCGCGCTACGTTGATTAAACAATTACCGCTCCTTCTTCTCGTGGTTTCTCCCCGCCGACCCGTTCGACTTGCTGCTTGCAGTTTTCGCAGAGAAAGTAGAATCGGATACTGTCGCCTTCGCTCGCGTCGATCACGTGATCGAGTCGATCTTTCAACTTGAGAAACTGCATTTTCTCCAACTCACACTCGAAGACGCTATACTGCATCCACTGGCCGAAGTTCTTCAACGTCTTAAAAATCCGACCGCGGCGTTTATCGTCTTTGATGTCGTATGAAACTACAACGAACACAAGCGGAGCCTCACTCCCGGCAATATCTGTTTTCCCTATAGCCTACAGCCTGAAGCCTATAGCCTGTCCTTAACGAACTACAAAGGGTTCATACTGCTCCAGTTCGCCCTGAATACACTTCGCCAAAATACGGGCCTGCAACTCAAGACAGCGGAGATACGTCGCCTTGTAGCCAAAGACGGGATGCTGGATCTCGGTCTGCTTGCGTTCCTCATACTGGATCAAAAACTTCTTGCGTGCGTCCGGTGCGAGGCTGCACACGTTGCCGAGACTGACGGTGAAGTCGCCCGGTTGGAGTACTCGCTTATTGAGGCAACTCAGGACTACCGCATCAACGATCAGCGGACGAAACTCCTCCATCAGATCCAGCGCCAGCGAGGGGCGGCCATAGCGGTCGGCGTGCAGATAGCCACAGTAGGGATCAAAACCGAGGGTCTGCACCGCCGCGTGCACGTTATTGGCAAGGATCGCGTACCCAAAGCTCAACAACGCGTTGACCGGATCGGTTGGCGGACGACGCACTCGTTTAGCAAATGAAAATCCATCGGCTTTGATCAAACGAGCAAACGCACCGAAGTAGGCCGCTGACCCTTCGCCCTCATGCCCGCGGAGCGTATCCAGATCTTCCGCGCGTTCCGCTCGACGCTCGGCGCCGCGAATAGCCTCGACAGCGGCGTCAACATTGAGACCCTCAGTATTCCGCGCGGCGCGCAGCAAGGCGACGCGGAGGTTCGCGAGCTTGCCCAGCACGAAGCCACGCGCCAGCGTCAGCGTCCGATCCTCACTAAACGCCGCAGCGTATTGCGCTTTCCGCAGCAGGGAGTTTTTCGAGAAGGCAGGTTCGATGCGGCCAATATAGCGCCCATGCTCTGTGAGGTAGGTCAGATGCACGTTCCGCTCCATCAGCGCCGCAACCGTATACGGCGTCACGGTCACACGGCCCATTACCACAACTTGTGATACCTTGAGCATAGGTAGATCAAGAAGCGTCTCGCCTTTCAGTGTCACTTTGAGGCGTTCGTCTTCTTTGCGTAAGACCGAATCTTGTTGAGTAAGATATAAAGTAGACATAGGCAAAATAGGGATTAGGCTGGAGGCTACAGGGTTGAAAAGAATTTTAGTAGCGTGCGCTGTGCGCACGAGCGTCGTTCGGTCTTCTTCTCTTTTTCATAACGCTTTCCTCCCCGCGCAACTGTGCACTCTCCTTCGGTAAACAAATGTCGTAAAGGCTGCATCCTTTACACCGCGGCGTATACGGATTAGGCGGACGTTCGCCGGATGCGATCAATTGACGCACGGCGGCAATGGTGTCGAGCGTCTGGTGGCGCAACTCTGGAGTGAAGAGCACTTCTTGTCGTCGGCCAGTAGCAGCGTAGTAGATGAAGCCCCGATCCACCGGGCGGCCAAGCATTTCTTCCAGACAGAGGGCCTGAGCGCAGAGTTGGAGCGCGTCGTTCGTCCATTTCCCTCTGTGCCCTTTCTTATGTTCGACTGGGTAGATCTCCCCTAGCCGTTCTTCAATTACATCCGCTTTGCCTGCGATTCCTAACGCCTGCGAATAAAGATACACACTCCGCAACTGCAGCACGTCATCACGCGTACTGGTCTCGCCGGAATTGGCGCGATTGTGTTGCAGCGTGCCCTCAACAGTGTGTTCATTATCAAGAAAAACATTCTCGACAAAGATATAGTAGCACCGTCGAGGGCAGTAGTCATATTGGTTCAATGTAGAAAGAAAAATGAAATCATCCATATCACATCGTAGGGTGCGCTGCGCGCACCGATAAATGGCGCGTGTAACGCGCCCTACCTTAAACGTCGGGAGACACCGCAACCCATGGTGGTCTTCGCGCCGACCCCAGAGAAGAACGCAAAATCCGCCAGCGCATTCAGCGTCTTAATGATGGTCTGGTCGTGCAGCTCCACTAGACGAAAAGAACAGGAGCCCGCGAAGCCGGGGAACGTCGTGGTGCGATAGGTTCCGTCGTCGCGCGGGAAGACCAGGCGCGCCAGTTGTGAGGAGATGCGGTGATGGGTCATTTCGAGATGATGGCTGCAAATCTCCTTCAACAAATTCGCCTCAAGAAAAGACGCTGGAGAAAACTGATTCCAGTTGCGCAGCAAGCTCCCGAACACGAGGTCCGGCAGCGGTAGAGGGACAATCAGGTCCGGATAGGCGGGCCCGCCGCCCCGCTTGAAGAACGTCGGCGTAGCGAAGTGGAACGAGAACTGCTTTTCCGAGTCGGAAGAATTGGTGTAGAGTTCTTCAAATGAGACACAGCCCGCCCACTCTTCACCGCTTTGCGGGGTAGTCAAGATACGAGTCACAGTCAGCTCCGTCCGCACCAGATCAAAACTCAAATCCGGAGTAGACAAGAAATAGCGCGCCAGCAGTGGATAGAGCGAGTCGTCCAGGAACGTGAAGCGAATAGTGACTTCCTCACCAGTACGGATGTATTCAGCCCGCCGTTGTCGCTCATTCAAAAGCAACGCCGTAGAGAAGGGCTTCAGTCCCTCGGTGCTATGAACCTCATCGCCCTTCGCAGCGCTGGCTTTCTGGAGGAGTTCATAGAACAGCCCGTGCAGAATCTTCCCTTGCGCATGCACGAGGGGCAGGTTGGTTCGAGGAAACGCGTGAATGACAATGGCGTAGGGCATTGAAGCTTTCTCCTTTTACAACTACCTTTTTCAAAGAAGGAACATGTCATGTCCCGATACACAAAGAAAGTGCAAGTATTGTTGACCGAAGAGCAGTATCAAGACCTAGCCAGCCTTGCGGCCCGGGAACATCAGCCGATTGGCGTCTTTGTGCGCGCGGCGTTGGAACAAACCTGTCTGCGGAAACATCACGCTCAAGAAAAAGCTGAGGCTATGCAAGCGCTGCTTGCTGCAGAACCCGCCGCCGCGCCCGACGACTATCACGAGTGGGAGGACGAATACTCGGGCCTGAAGTGGGCTGGACATGGTTGTAATGAGTGACACATTTTTTCCTTCGTAGAAACTCCGGATCTAGCCTTTAGATTTTTCAAGGAAGTATTGCATTCCAGCAGGAATTTGCACCTTGTTGGGCAGCTCATAGTAGTGGCCTTCTAGCCGTGCATTGAGAACTAGACTGACTGGTGGCATTGAAATCAGATCGAAGACTTGCAATTGCCCTGGTACATCAAGCGGGTTCAGAGGCAGCCCAGAGGTGAATGAACCTTGACGGAGCTGCACCTCTGAAAATTCCTCCCAAGTTACCGCTGCCTTACTCCGCCATAGCCCTAGCCGTATCCAACGTGGGAGCTGGATTGCTTCGGTTGTTGAGAGGACAGCAAACTCAAACTCACTCCCAACGCTAATCTCCTTCGCTCTGCCAAATGAGGGAGTATTCCGACTACTCTTCTCCATTTCTACATGGTAGAGGTTACTGGCGTACTTGAAAGTGTTCAGGCTGTAACGAACGTTGACATCTCGAGCCGGAGTGACATAAACGCCGCGTTGATTCAGAGGAGTAAGTTCCTCCATGTATCGAGGCACTTGTTGGGCTTGAAAATATGGAGCCACAGCCAACCCTAACGCATACGTCAACGCATAGTTGTGCAAACATCGCCCAGTCTCGTACAGCCGACCAACTTCACGTGTGGCGTAGTACAGGTTTTCGTGTAAGGTCAGTCGGCATAAATAAATCTGCATGGCCGACCTCCTTACCGCTTGCTTGATTTCTCCTTCTTGGCAATCCAGCGTTCATGGTAGGCCTGGCTGTCTTGCAAGGCTGCTTGCAACATCCGTTGCGTTTGTTCGCCGGTCTCGCAACGCGTATCCAGCAATAATGCGTCTAACTCTTTCCCTATGACGATTTGCTCTTTGGATACCCCATCTTCATTCAGCAAGTTCGGAATCAATTCGCGCGCCGACGTTAAAGCTGTTTCCAAATCCACTGGATCAGGGGACTTCAGGGCTCCCTTGGTCTTCAAGGCATCGTAGAGGCGTTGAGTGAATCTCAAATTGGAAAAGATTTCACGGTCAGTCTGCACGACGGCAAGAATGTAATTGGTCATCGCTCCCGTGCGGGTTGTCTGAGCACCATAGTGTCGAGTACGAATCACATTATGCAGAACGTATTGAAACAGTTGAGCCGTCACGTCACGAACCGTGACAACCGCAGGAAAAATTACGCCAGGTTTGACATGGTCTTGCTCGTTGATCCGACTTGTAACTTTGCCTTGGCGGCTCATCGTGCCATCTTCATACGGCGCATTGAGCGTGCGAGTCTCGTGACTGTCATCGTATGCGGTGAGAGAATAGGCGGTGTCTGTAATTACTTTCGACTTCTCAGAGCCAGAGTCGCCGATAGCAAAGCCGTAAGTGATACAGTCCGGGCAAGTCATGCAGAATGCTTCGTTATAATCGCAAATGGGTAATCCCTTAGGATCTTTCGTCACTTTTCTGTCGATTGATGGTTCAGTGCTGAGGAAACTATGATGACGTAACAGCTCGCGCCCTGTGAGCCGTTCAGGGGTTGTTTGCTTACGTTTGAAGATCTCGATACGAGTCATCATATCCCTGGCCTCGGCTCCTGCACCTGCTCGTACTCTGGCTGTATTCAACTCGCCATCGGTCTGGAATAGCGCGTAAGACTCGGTCACACGAAGCAGAATGATGTGAGCATAATATCCACTGGGTTTAGGGAGAACTTCTTTAGGAAACCAATCCATGCCGAACGTATTCACAGAACACTCCTTTCATCCGATCTTCCTCGTAATTACTGCTCGTTACTTTCATCCTCATCGTCTTCAATCGCTTCCCCATGGGCTTGCCGTTCTTGTCGGTCGCGCCTGGAGGCGTCGCGGTAGAGCACCTCAGTGGCACTTCTGAGCAGATTCAGTTGCCGTCCCCGCAGTGCAGCAACATTCCCTCCGAACGTGTCGTAAAAAATTTTGTTGACGAAATATTCCGCGAACTCCCGCATTA
Source organism: uncultured Enterobacteriaceae bacterium (assembly GCA_964618735.1). Classification (GTDB taxonomy): domain Bacteria; phylum Desulfobacterota; class Binatia; order Bin18; family Bin18; genus SYOC01. The sequence goes on along the minus strand of CAZUFQ010000051.1, from coordinate 8,450 downwards.
CGTTTTCCCGACTTTCACCGGTGCTGCCCCGTGCAAAAAGACCGTCAGCATTGTCCGTTTGCACTCTTTTCATAAACCTTTGCAACTCACCTCGTACGAGTGTAATCAGTCCGTCTCGATCAAACAGGTTTCGGTCCGCAGCGAGAATCGCCTTGGCCGATATGTCTAATGGGCGAAGAATGCTATTAGAGTTCGAACGTCGCGCTTGATAGAACTGACGATACAAATCTACCAATCTTTGCGCGTGGTTCATGGTTGTACCTCCTTCTCCGAGATAAGTAGTGTAGTTCACATACTGTTTGGCTTTGCTCAAAGGGATGCCATCGGTCTCGTTACGACGCTGCCATTTCTTGAGATACTGAAAGGCATACGCGGCATCAGCAGAGAGGTCCCGTGCGAGCGGTGGGAGGTCAGACCAGCGATAATCCCATTGTCCGCGCGCTTGGCGGCTATGGGCATCAAGATGAATGAAATAACCAACCAGAAGCCGTTGAAGCCTTGGGAGTACCTCATCGATGTTGATTCGCTCCTGGCCAAGAAGATACCGAACGAAGGGGTGCGCTCCATCTAAGAAAACTGTCTCGTCCAATCCCGTGGCTTCCAACAACAAGGGAAGTGGCGACGCACTCGCCACGACTTTGACATCAACACAAACGGGCAAGAGAAGCGCAAGAACTGCAGGATGAACCCATGCCTCAGCGTCTTTGGCGTCACGTGAAGGTGGTGGAATACCAAGAAAGTAGAACGTGATGGGCTCATGTTAAGGAAAGTGCATCCGTACGTAACGGTCGTTGTCAGAATTGGCCGTCTCCGCTGAAAGCAGCATCTCTTCCAAACGCTGTAAAGTTGCGACATCTAAACGCAGATTGCTTGCTCCATTGCTTCCGTCCTCTTTCATCAACTGTCTACGAAGTTCAGTAAAACTGATGCGCTGTAAGCGGTGATGGAGGGTGCGGAAGATATCCAACGTCTCCGGTGAGAAAAAGTAGGTCGGATAGAAATACAGATAGCGGATTTGGCGAGCTTCGAATTTGCTGCCAGCAATATTGGCGCGATTCATGAGAATCTGCCGCAGCATCGTTTCCAAACTACAAATGGGGCAGATGTCGCGGATAGCCGTTGCACCATGAAGCGGAAGTTTGTTGCTGTACACTTGTGGAGCGAAAAGAATTGCCGCTTCTTGTTGTTTTGCGGTCGCGAAAGGAGAGGAACATAAACTACAGACTGAGGTCGGTCCTCGCCCTGTTCGTTTCGCATCTTGGTAGTGAGTGAACTCACTTGCGAATAATGTTCGATCTTGTTCTGCCGCATTCGTGGTTGGGCCGAGAGAGAGAATTTGTTGGGTGTAGGCACGCAGCTCGTGCCAAGAGTCGGTGGTGCTTACCGCTGTGGTGGCCTTCTTTCGTACTTCTTCTGCAAGTCGGTGCGCCAGGTTTTCGATCAGGTCTTGCCACTCGGCAGGATCTTTTCCGAGGTTGCACTTCAGATAATGGCCAGCGGCAAAGTACCAGTGATACCCGACACCGCCAGCGCGATTGTCTCGAGGGACAGCATCAAATTCACTTTGTCTGCTTGAGAGTCCGAGTTCTCGAAGGAGAAACTCTGAAGTATCAAAATTTAGCGCACTGGAGTTGATGAATGCCTCCACGAGATAACACCACTCCGCTAATTGATCGACACGAATATCGTCAGCGAGGTCAAGGTCAACGGAACTGTCTAACCAGCCTCCATCGCGCATCTTGGCGAAGCGCTTGCCGGCAGAAGGAGTTTTCGCCGATGAGATATGCTTAAACGCTGCCCGAGCGGCAAGAACAATTTGTTCTCCAACATCGAAAAAGAGATCGTAATAATCGGCTCGCTTCAAGCCTTTCCCGTCACGTTTGAAGCCAGTGAGCGATTCAGATAACTGTTTGGCGCTGACATGGCGAACGCGGTCTATCGTGGCCTCACCGACGGAAGCTATATCAGGAAGCGATGGCGCATCTTTGTGTTGCAGATACACCACCCCACTCGGCGCATACAGAAAGGGAATCCGAAGGGAGTGTGTCGTTGCTGATAAAGCAGCATTATGAATCAGGTTCGTTAGCACTCCGCGATTGTCTGCGACATGGTGATACACAAGCTTCGCGGTCGTGTCCGAGAGGTCACTGATAAGTTTCGCGATTCTACCGCTGGGTGTCGCGATATCACGCGGAGTTGGAGGCGTGATATACGCAAGAAGGTCCGCCAAGGTACAGAGGTTTTCACAGAGGACCAGCGGGCGTTCATCAAACGAAAGGTTCGGCAGTGCGCTGAGATTCCGTAGCGTGCCCCATTTCACTTGCGTATTGCAGGCAAGGTAAATGAGGTCGTGTAAAAAGGATTCGATATCGCCTATGGGAGCAAGAAAAGCTGGTAAACCTAACCTCGCACTCCATTGACGAAAAAAACCTTCCACGATTTCCCGATGCTGCGTCATGTTGACAGTATCATGAGAGAGACCTACCGCCTTGAGTTCCTCCTCGACGTTGGAGAACTTGAGCCAATCGTGCAGGATAAATCCAGCGATAAACAGGCGACGTGCCCTCTCATCCAGATAGCGTAATCGTGGAGCATTCCACTCCCTAAGAAAACGGGCAATGTTAAGAACTGGAAACAGTCCGTTCAGCAAATGCGCGCGAAATGATTGATCGAGAGAGTATCGCTCGGTCCCCTCCTTTCCATCCTGTTTCTGTTTCTCGACAAACTTTCCTCCTTTTGCACCCTGCGTACCAAGTTGCTCAGAGATCGGTCCGGCCACATGCGTGACAAAATCAGCCATGACCGTGTCGTTCGGCCAGAGCTTGGCAACGGTTTGACGCAGTAGAGCAACCAGCAATGGTTCATCAGCAAGAGCAATGGGCTTAGCGGCATCCTCGCTTTCTTCTGCGTCGTCCAGCTCGATTTCATCGGGTAGCGTCTCATCTTCAACTGCGATGTCGATTGGTTCGGTCTCTAATGTATGTTTACGTCTCGGCATGGTGTCTCCTTGACCTCACACAATGATAGATCTTCGTTCCCCGCCACATTTGATGTCAGGACGCGCCTGTAATGCGACTTCGAGAAGGAGAGCCTGGCGGCCAAAGGCGATGCTGCCTGTACTGCTGCCACGGCTACAGAAGCTATGGAGTGGGAAAGGACGTGGTAAACGGAGACGTTTCATGAGTTCGGCTGGATGTAAAAGACAAAGAAGAACAACAAGTTTCCGTTGTCTCAATCCACTATTCAGTGGATTCAATCCTGGAATTCCATATGCATCGACTTCGATCTGTTTCTCGACCAGTACCCTGCCGAACTTTTCCGGTCCCCAGTCGTCGATGTCTTGATTGAAGACTACCCAAACATCATTGCGCTCAGGTTGCACCTTCAGCACGCGAAAGTAACCGCAAAGTTCGTCTTCTTTGTAGGCGCGGAGAGGCAATCGACAGCGTTTTACTTCGTCGAAAAATTCGTCCTTCTCCAAAGGTCCGAGTTGGAAATTTAAGAACAACCCGAAGAGATCATACTTCTTAACTCGTGCTTCTTCGTGTTCCTGTTCATCAATTACGGCACAGAGCAAATCGCCTCCACCACGAAACGAGCGTGCTTCCTCAAGAATAGCGGGAGTCGTCTTCTTGAGTTCTTGAAAACGATCAAGTTCTCGTTTGATGGAGACGTTGAGCGTCTTTGCATATTGCTTTGCTAACTGCTCCCGTGTCCCGGTGTACTGTCTTTTGATCGTTGCGTTGTATAGCCCTCTCATAACCTGTGCTGCCTGGAGTCCTCCCCACATCTGACCGTAGCGTTTAAACGTCACCACCGGAGGAAACACTTCACGGATGATCTGGCTGAGACGTTCTCTATCGATCTCTACACCGTCAACAAGTGGCGAAACTGAGCCCGTCTCAGCTTGGAACAGACGCTCGTGAATCCAGCGTGGCACGAGCGCGTGCGCTTCAAATGTTTGAAACTTGTGAGTCACTCCATTTCGTGTAAATTCATCATGACGTCCCAAGCGTCCCAAGCGTTGCAGGAAGGTCCCAGCATCACGGCTCTCAAAGACCAGGAAATTGATTTTAAAATCTACACCGACATCGACCGTTGAGGTTGCAATTAGCAGATCCGCATCATAGGAGGCTCGACGCCGATTCGAAGCGTCAAAGCCGGTATTCGACGCGACATACAAATTATAACTTTCAAAAGCAGAACGGAGGCGAGCCACGAGCCGTTGGGCAGAGGCCACTGAGTTAACAATGATAGCACCCTTCGCGGCTGGCCTGTGCTCACAGAAAAATTTGAGCAGCGTATCTTCAAGATGCTGTTCGACCCACTCTTCGGCATGTTGAGGAGCAAAAGAGATAGTACTTCCGTACAGAATCCGTCGCCAATGGGCTGGATCTGGATTCTTACTGGCGTGAGTATAACTCCCTGGAATCTGGACCGAGCGGAGGCCGGCTCGTTCTAGATGCTGAGAAAGCAAATGTTCAGGAGTAGCTGAGAGGAAAAGGAATTTTTTTGGACGTCCGCTTCCGGTCACTTCGTAAATGAACAGAAGCGCGTTGACCACGGATACTACCTGTGGCGCTTGAAAAACATGGAACTCATCAAACGTGAATTGGTGGAAAAGGGGTAGCAGTTGACCAACTACCTGATCTGGCGGATCTCCGTGCTTGCCAGTACGGAGATAGTATTGCTGCATGACATAATGGAAGATGTCTGGGTTTGTCAGAATCAGTTCATAGTTGTGCCAGAGACTAAGGAGGGCCTCCTTTCGATTAAATTCGGTGACCTCTTCCAATTTATCAAGGCGGAGTGCATTCACTAATGTCAGACGGAGGTCCTGTCTTCCCCATAAGTTGAGTGCCTGGTCGACTTGCTGCATCTGATCACGAATTAGTTCATTGGTCGGGTACATAGCAAACAGCGGTCGAGGAGATTCTTCGATCAAGGTAGGGAGCAGCCCCGCTAAACTTTTCCCGTCGCCGGTCATAGCGGTGTTGAAGACAATATCAACATCGCTATTTTTTAGGGCTTGATAGGTCTTCACTTGATGAACTGATAAATGCAAACCGGCAGGAAGCTTGGCTTGGAGCTCTGGAGGAATATCCTGGTCATCTGCAAGTTTGGAGTAGACAGGTAAAGTTGAAATGCGCATTTGGTAGTCTCCCAAATAAACGGGGAGTGAGTTCAACAGAGGGGCATGCTAAGGTTCTTCAAAATTATTCGAATCCAAATTGACTGCCTGCTCTTCACGAGCAATGAGTTCATCAACAATGCGGCACAGTTCAAACCGAAGATCTTGGAGAGCAGAAATTCTTACCTCGACCTTTTCCTGTTCTAACGCCTGCTCTGCTCTAGCTTGGAGGGTTACTGATCTAAGTAGAGACATATTTTCTCCTGTTATCTAACTTTCACTGGGTTAGATTATGCCTCTACTGCTTTTAAATCAAGCGCCATTAATCGCACTATCGCGTCTCAGTCCTCAATTGGACAAAAAATTTTCCACATTTTAAATACGTATTCCGTAGGAAATTGAAACATCTACCTTTCCGTGGGAAGGGAAATCATCCCTCACAGAAAACTCCCCGTAGGGGCTTGATTCACAATCTATAGCGAGGTTCATCTTCATGCCTAAACTAGCGGACCGAATTACCGTTGACCTAGACCAATGCGGCGGACGACCATGCATTCGCGGAATGCGCATCCGCGTGACCGATGTCCTAGACTTACTGGCAAACGGCTTGACTCCAGCCCAGGTGTTTGAAGAACTTCCTGACCTTGAGCCTGAGGATATTGCAGCGTGCCTCCGTTTCGCGAGGCGGCGGCTCGATCATCAGTTTCTTGACTCTCTCTTGCCATCCCACTAGGCTGCTGGCTAACAAGGTGAAATTCATGTCTCAAGTTTCCTTTGACATACCAGACGATCTCTTGCTCACTCTGCGCGAACAACCAAGAGAATTCGCCCAAGAAGTGCGTTTGCTCGCTGCAATTCATTACTTCCAAGCGAAACGTCTTTCGCTTGGGCAAGCGGCAAGGATCGCAGGGATGAACCGGCTGGACTTTCTCGATATCCTTGCCTCCCGAGGGATTCCGGCCTTCGATCTGTCGGAAGAAGACGCGCTGGCAGAGGTAGCAGCCGCACAACGAGATACGCCCTCTAATGATCGTCAGTAATTCCACTCCGCTCATTGCCTTTGCCCGGATCGGAGAGCTGGAGTTGCTCCACCACCTTGTCCAACACGTGCTTGTACCTGAAGCAGTGTGGAACGAAGTAACCGAAACTGGAGACCGCCCCGGAGCAACAGAGATTCGCACAGCTACTTGGGTAGAGGTGCGTGCTGTGCGAGTAATCCCGTTAGAGATCGTTTCTCTCCTCGACCGTGGTGAGGTCGAAGCGATCGCTCTCGCTGAAGAGATCGCAGCTAATGAGCTGCTGCTCGACGAACGTGCAGCCAGGGCAATCGCAACTGCCCGGGGCTTAAAGATCATCGGCACTGCAGGTCTTCTCGCTCGTGCTAAACAAAGCGGCATGATCACTACCATCCGGCCTTTCCTCGAACGTATGCAAGCGCATGGAATTCGTTACAGTCAACAGTTTGTCGAAACATTCCTTCGCCAGGTGGGCGAATAACACGATCTCTCTCCCCCTCACCCTAGCCCTCCCCCACAAGGGGCGAGGGGATTTTGAGGGCAGGCTGCGCCGCAGCTGCGTTTCTTGACTCGCGCTTATCTTCTCAGGCTGCCGCCACTTCCCTTACCTTTGGCTCTACTGTGCATAATCAAACACCTCTCCAAGGACACTCTCCAATGTTGGGACAGAGGCCGCAGCGAGAGAGCCTGGGGTGTGTCTATGATCGAGGAAGCCAGGGTCAGGTCTGTGTCTGGCGTTGTCGTAACGAAAAATCATTTCTCCGACCCTATTTTGGTAATGGTAGGCATAGGAAAACTTTTCTACTCCATCTCGCACATCAACATACTCTCGGACGAACAGCTTTGACCCGTCAAGAAATTCTACTGTGGCAGCAATAAATCCTTGGGTATCGGTTCGGCCATCGAAGCGAACCTCGGTGGAGACGACGAGCCCGGTCCCCTGATAAGAAGCGAGGTGCTGGCCGAACTGGTGAAAATAGTCACTAATCGGCATATTCAATGTCTTTCAAGATGGCGAGATCGGCTTCGATCTTCTGAAGCAGACGATACTCTCCCATCCACTCAACATATTCCAAGTCACCTCCTGTGAGATCTTCAGCTGTCATCCGCTCAATGAACTCTGCCGTCGCTACGCCGTAGCGCTCCTCAAATTCTCGGAGCCGATCCCGGGTCCGCTTCAGCCCTATCTCTAGTTTCTGAGCCTCAGCGGCAAGCGCCGCCTTGACGATTGGTTGAATGTCTTGTTTTTTGTCAGACTCAATGATGATCCGCGTCATAATGTTTCCTTTCTAAGCTTTCCCTTCAGTATTCTGCGCCTTTGCATACAACCTCGCCAACCGCTCCGCCGTTTTTCGTAACTCCTGCCGCAAGCTCTCCGGCTCCAGTACTTCCGCGTCCGCACCCCATTGCAATACCCACCAGCCCACCTCGCGGGGTTCGTGGACTTCGACTTCAAAAAGTAGACCTCCATCCGCCTCATCCATGAATTGTTGCGAATGATGCCAACAGGCTTCACGAATGTACGGGGCGCGTTCTTTATTAAAACGTACCCGTACTCGTTGCACGGTGTTCCCAACGAAAACACTGAACGAGTGCTTGTGTCGTTCTGTAAAGTTGTAGTCTGCATGGCGAGTGAAACCTATTCCTGTGGCCCGGACGTCGGAGACGCGATTGAGGCGAAACACTCGATAGTCCTGCGTCGCCGGACAGTAGGCGTCGAGATACATGGCGCGACGCTTAAAATAGAGTTGATAGGGGTCAAGCGTGTGTTCCTTGGGCGTCTCCGCCGGCGGCGGCTGATAAGCAATGATCACCCGCCGTTGCTCTAATACCGCCTTTTGCAGGTCTTGCAGTACTCGCTCCTGACAGCCAAACCCCTCGCGTAAGACGGATTCACGCATGCTCTCGCTGAGCAGCTCGCGCTGCGGACCGGGCGCGTTGGCGATAATTTTGTTAATCGCCTCCAGCGCATCGTAGGTGAGCGTGTAGTCTCCAGCCGCCGACAGTTGCCGCACGGCCATCGTTAAAGCAAAGGTCTCAGTCAGCTTCAGATCAAACACCGGCAGAAACGGCTCCTTATCAATCACGAACCGGCGTTGCTTGCGGTCATATTTGAAGACGAAGCCGATTTCCTCCAAGGCTTTCTTGTCGCGGTGGAACTGGGCTTTCTTGACGCCGAGAGTCCGCCAAAGTTGCGCTGGAGTCTGGTCCGGCTGGGTCTTCACCGTTGACGCTAATTGCAGCAGTCGAGGAACCTTGTGCGTTGTCATGATTCCGCATGTTACGAAGCGCGTTTTTCAACG
>CAZUFQ010000050.1:0-14517 GCA_964618735.1 uncultured Enterobacteriaceae bacterium | reverse complement strand
CCCTTTGGTCAGAGGGTCATATGGGTCGGAGGTGTGTGCTTTCGCAAACGCCTCTGCAGGCTCAGGATAGGGACCACGGAAGACCAGCACCGCACCGTTGGCAGGGTCGGCAAGAGCGCCCGCGAGCACGAGTTCGCCCCGCTCGTATGCTTGCTGAGCTAGCTTCAGATGTAGGGCGCGAAATTGCGCCCGTTTCGTAACGAAGTCATCGACAACGTCATAGAAAAGGATGTAATGCATCGCTAGATTCTCCTCTTCATTCGCTAGAAATTCCTACTGTCAGTGAAGTGACCTCTCGGACGTGCACTACAGTACAACAAGAGGGTGCGCCTCGCCAAGCCGCTCCTTAGGGCACAAGTCCCAAGACCTCTTGACTGAGCGTCAGTAACAAGTTTACGGTCAGCAGCGCATACACTAAATCATAGAATGAGGAAAGATTTGTTATGCACGTGATTGACGGCGCACGGTGCTTTCAGGCGATGGTTCCCATGCGGGACGGTGTCCGATTGAATACGTTCGTCTTTCTGCCGGAAGGCGGCGGGCCTCGCTATCCTGTGATTCTGCAGCGTACGCCCTACGGCATCACCTCGCCCGAAGGACAGAATGTGACGGACTGCACCAAGGGTTGGTTGCCAGATCCTAGAGCTCCTTTGCGTGGTTCGATTTTACGCGGCTGGCGAGAGATCGTGCGTCGCGGCTATGCCGCAGTCTACCAAGATACGCGGGGACGCTACGGGTCCGAAGGCGAAGACCATGTCTATGGCGACGACGCTGCAGACGGCTACGACACGCTCGCGTGGATCGCCAGTGAGCCCTGGTCGAATCAGCAAGTGGGGCTGTCGGGGTCTTCCGCCGGGGCAACCACAGCGCTTGCCGCCGCCTCGCAGGGGCATCCCAGTGTGCGTGCGTTTTTCGCTCAAGTCGGTGGATCAAGCATCTACGATGATGTGGTCTACGAGGGCCAATCGATCGAGATGGAGCGGTTATGGCTTTGGGTAGCCAGGAACATTCCGGGTCTCTCGCTTTCTCACCGCGAGGCGGTAATGCGGCGAAGCGGTCTGAGCGCCGAGCAACTGGACGCTATCGCTGCTTCGGCTAATGCGCGTTATTTAGCGCTGGACGCCGCACGGCAGACAACCCCGCCATTTATTGATTCAGCCGACTGGATGCGCTTGCCGCTGACTGGGTATCCCGACTTTTCAGTGTGGCAGCCCTACTTGGACGAACTCATCAGTCATCCCGCCCCGGATGCGTTTCGCGCCCGGCATAACTTTCGTGCGACGATCAACGTGCCTGGATTTCACGTCACCACCTGGTTCGATATTTTCCTGACCAGCGTCTTGGCGGCCTTTACTGATATCCAAGCTCGTGTCGGCAATCAACGGCTGTGGGTTGGACCCAACGCTCATTATTTTGTCTACGAACGTAACTTCTGGTCGCGCGATCCCTATTTTGAGTGGTTCGACTATTGGCTCAAGGGGACCCCCACCAGAATCATGGAGGAGCCTGCGGTCTTCTATTCGCCGCGTTCGTGGGTTCCAGATATCAAAACTTACGTGGCCAATGACTGGCGCCACGCCGAGCACTGGCTTCCATCGGGAACCGTTCAGCAACGGCTGTATCTGACTGGCGACGGACGCCTCAGCGCCGATGGCCCAAGCGGCGCTGCGAGAAGCTATCGCTACGATCCTAACCAGCCGATTCCGACGCTAGGCGGTCGCAATATGTTGATCGACAGCGGGCCGCGTGATCAACGTCCGGTGCAAGCGTTGCCAAACTATGGGCTGAGCTACCAGAGTGAGGTCCTCGATGAAGATCTCACCATAGCTGGAGCGGTAGACATTACGCTTCACATCCAATCGAATTGTCGGGATACCGATTTTGTGACGAAGCTCATTGAGCTGCAACCAGATGGCTGCGCCCTGCTATTGATGGACGGAGTAGTCCGTGCGATGTATCGGAACGCTGAGACTGGGTCGCCAGAGCCTCAGCACTTGGCGCTGGATCAGGTCTATCTAGTAAAGATTCATTTGGGAGATATCCATCACACCTTTCCGGCCGGCAGTCGCCTCCAGGTGGATATTACCAGTAGTAACTTTCCCCGCCGCGCTCGCAACACCAACAGCGGCAACGCCGTGCTGGCTAACGATACTGCGGCGGACATTCAGATTGCGACCAATGTCGTGCACCATAGCGAGGCGCAGCCCTCGTTCATCGTGCTGCCTGTGCTGCCCACCTCATAGGCGGACTCTTTTCTCTCTCGAATACTTTCTCAACTTCACCGCCTCGCCTATAATTTATGGCACGAAGGAGAAACTCTATGCGCATTGAAGAAATCCGGCAACAGTTTAAAGATGAATTCGTGCTCATCGAGGTGACCAAAACCGCTGCTGACGATACCGAAATTGTAGAAGGCAACGTGCTTGCCCACTCAAAAGATCGCGAAGAGATCCTGGACTTGATGGTCAAGTCAAAAGCCTGGCATGTAGCGGTTGAATGGTGTGGAGAAATTGACCCGAAAGTGGCGGTGGTCATTTGAGGACCTATGTGCTGCGTCGTCTTTCTTCCGGACTTTTAGCTACCCAAGTTGCCGTACACGGGCCATCAGGAGTAGCCACTCTCCAAGTAGTTATCGACACGGGCGCAGTGTATACCGTTGTCCATCCCAGGTTTCTTGAGAGAGTGGGAGCGACTCCTGGAGGCGAATTGTCTGTGCGTACGCTTGAGTGAACATTACGCCTTCCGGTTCTTACGGTCGAACGAATGAGTATATTCGGGACAACACTGAGCCAGTATCCCGTTCTAGCCTATGCCCAGGCGGCGTTCACACCTGGCATTGACGGAGTGTTGAGCATCGACATCTTGCACACGCTCAAAGCTCGCCTGGATTTCGCCTCTAGCACGCTCGCCGTTCCTTAACGTGTCTTTCGCTTTTTCAGTTTCTCCGGCAATACCTTGGCCTCTTGCAAATTTTCGCGCTGACTCCTTCCGTAAATCAATTAAACATTAAAGACAAAGCGGTATGAGCTTCGTGTGGCTTGCCTTATTGCCGGTATTATTGTGCTCTGTTCTGGCTTTCTTGTTTCAATACGCTGTCCAGCCACTGCTGTATCTCTGCCACAACAGTGGGCTGGAGTTCTCCACCTTCAGCGTTTCTCATGCTTTCCTGCATGGACGACGCGCGTCTCAGCCAGTGATCCATGTGCTCGATCTGCACGAACTTAGCGCGCCCTGGGTGGTAACTGTTGACCAGGTTCATTAGGTATTGATGCTCGTCGGCGCTGGTCACGAAGTCTGCTGCCCCATAAAGAATCAGCACAGGAATATTAAGCGGTTTCCACACTTCAGCCAAGTTTAACGAGGCCACCTGTTGCATGTAGGTGTATGGCGCGGGAGGTTGGTGGGGAAGCTGAGCGCAATACGGCGCCTCTTGTGCAATCTGTTCCGGCAGCTGCTTTTCTACATACAGTCGGTAATTACAAAAATGTTTCTGGCGCACCAGGTTTTCGACTTCATCATAAGATTCCCCTTTGAGGAGAAACTGGCGGCGCAAATTTTCCAATTCATACTCGAACCATGACTTTCCAACTGTCTCGGCCACGATCAACCCTTTCACAGGTATTACTTTTGCCACCAACGGACCAACAATGCCGCCCATGCTCAGTCCGAGGATGAAGACGTGCTCGGGGTCGACAAAATCATAGCCCTTGAGAGCCGTTAGCCCTGCCACATATCCTCGGACTTCGGCCTGTAAATCTACTTGTGGACTCTCACATGGCGGTCCCTCGCTGTCACCCATGCCACTTTTCTCGACGCGCATCGTGACAAAGCCCTGGTGAGTGAGGGCGTACAGAATCTTTGCTATTGGTCTCTCTGGCGTAAGATCCTGGGAAAAGCAACCAACCCCGGGCACGAAGAGGAGGGCGGGGTGTGGTCCCGCGCTTTTCGGTTTGGTGACGATGACCCGCCGCCGTGTATCATCAACCACGATCGTCCGATACACGATATCGAACTCGGTGCTCGTTTCATAAGGACGAGGTTGCACGGTGACGGTTTTGCTGAGCCGTTGTCTCTCGCGCCACAGCTCTAGCTTGAGGTTGACGCCAACAGGGGAGCTGTTGAGCAAGGACAGGAGTTGAGGAACCGAGTAAATGTCGGTGTTGTCCACCTTGAGAATCACATCATTGGATAAAATTCCACCTTTCTGTGCTGGACCATCGGCAATCAATCCTTGAGCAAGAACTCCTTGATCTGCTGGCGCGGGAAGTTTTGCTCTTAACGCTTCTGGGACCGGAGCCAAGACTATCCCAATGAAACCACGTCGTGGGAGATCGTAAGCACGGAGTGGAGTTGCACCCGCCAATAGGACGATGACCGCCCAGACCTTGCCGAATGCGCCCCAGGGATTTCGCATGACCTTCAGCATCATATCTTTCTCCTTTCCTCTATCGTGTTTTGTCGGATGAGAAAGGTATTACTGATGCTACGGAAATGCTTGAGGAATTTGTGACGATTGCCTGAGGATCTGTCAGGAAGTGTGATGATGTATGAGGGAACAGAGAGAAGCAGGGCAATTATGACTGCCACCCGGCAAGGAGCGCTGAACAAACTGAATGCTAACGACAGTCTTCTGTTATTGCAGCCCAGCTTTCTGTAACGCCGCCACAATCTGCCGGGACGCCGTGGGATCGGTATACGGAAGTCTTTGCTGCACGCTTTCTATAGTGATCGCCGGGCTGCTATCGATGCTAAGTTTCAGTTCTGTCCATGCCTGCTCTTCCCAGCCCAACTCTCCGTAGCTGACTAACAGCTGCATTCGGGCAAAGAGGGAGTGCGGATTAAGCGTCAGGGCTTTCTGTAAGATTGCAATGGCTTCTTCGTGACGCCCGAGAGCACGATAGGCATGCCCCATCGTAGCGGCGTAGCCAGCGATGGCGGCGGGGTCGGATTCTATTGCCTGTTCCGCAAACTGGAGCGCTTCTTGGGGTCGCCCTATGAAGACAAGGATTTCGGCCAGGATTGTGCGGGCGACTGCATTCCAGGAATCGAGCGTCACCGCGTGCTGGGCAGCGGCAAGTGCTTGTTGGTGGTGCTGCTGCATGAGCAACACCGCAGCCTGTAAAGTATAGCCATAGGACCAGGTTGGCTGCAGTTCGAGCGCTTTTTGTGCACATGCTAGCGCCTGAGTTAATCGCTGTGGGTCCTGCGTCCACATCCACGTCCACTCCCGCCAGTAGGTCCAGCCCAGGCCGACATAGACCATCGCTGACTTGGGGTGCAGAACGAGCGCCTGTTCAAACAGGTGTCGTGCTCGTGTATTCGCCTCAGGGGTAGCCTGCTGATAGGACTCCCACCCGCGCGCAAGATGCTCGTGCGCCTCCAGCTGATTTGTGATCTGCATGAGCCAACGCTGTGCATCTGTTTTGCCAGTTAGTCTTGCTTGTAGTGTTGCGATTAGGTGCTGTGGAAGTAGAGCCAGCCATGTCCCCGGGATGAATACGAGTCGAACACAGAGAAGTGTTGCTCCGAGCAGCACGATCCCTATTACGGGACGAGCAGCTATCGTCCACAAATAAGCAGCAGAATGGTCTGGGAACACCGCGCGCTCCGCAGAGGGTAATGGCCTGTGTATACGCTCGTCTTGATTCTCCTGCCGTATGAAGAGAGGTGACGGAGAACTTTTTTCAACAAGGAGCAGTTCGTCATTCCCTGTCGAGGGGACTGTACTCTCTTTCTTATCTTCAGTAGCAAGTTGATTTTCGGCGCGTTCTACGACAGAGGCAATACAGCGATAGCCGCGAGTGTACTGGGTGCGGATGATCTGCTGCCGTGTCCCATCATCCCCCACTGCTTTCCTTGCTTCGGCTATGCAGCGGTTCAACGCCGCATCCGTAATGACTTGACGGGGCCAGATCTGCGAGATCAGTTCGTCTCGCGACACGAAGCGGTCATGGTAGCGAACGAGGTAGGCAAGAACCTCAAACACTTTTGGCTCAACCTTGACGAGAGCGCCGGCGCGGCGCAACACATAGTTGTGATCATCAAGTTCACAAGCGTCGAAGAGATAGATCATGGCTGGCTTTGCTTCCAATGGCCTCTATAGGGAAAATCCACCAAGATGTGGATACGCAATGTTGATGTTTTCTCCTCGCCCCTTGGGGGAGAGGGGACCGCAAGCCGTTCTTTCTTGTCCATCTGCCGCCCCACATCTTGCTGTAGCGTTTCTATAATTAGAGTTAACTTCAAGCCTTAAGCCACCGTTGGTACTTCTTCTCCTAGCGCTAAGCGTGTCAAGAATTTCCGTAACTCATTGTCTGTTAATCCGTGCGCCCCGGAGGATGCGAATAAGAGCGCGACCTGCTGGTCTTGGGAAGACAAGCCAGACAAATGTTCCTGGGCGCGGGCGCGTACGAGTGGACCGATGAGCCGGGCCAGCTCGGAGGTGAAGCGCGCGGCGAGCAGTAAGCTTTCTCCCGCGCTTTTGGTGCGAGAGAGCACTTCACGATAGACCGCCGCTATGCCCGCGTGCAGAAATACTTCGTTGCCTTCGATAGACCACAGTTTCCCTCGTAAAGGCGTCCAGAAAAAGGAAAGTTGTTCCATTTCCGGCCACAGCGCTGTCCGCAGGAGCGATGAACTTTCAGAGGCGATCAGACGCACTAGAGTGGCTTTCCACTCTTCAGAGAGCTGGACTCCGCCGCGAATGTCCCAGTCCCGTTTCACCGGCAGTCGTTCTACGATAGCCCCAGTCTCGTCGAGCACTAAGTGTGACTCCAACGCTTGGCCCAGAATCATCAGTCCAGTGATGTACTGCGGTCGACCATCCTCTTGCTGGCGCACCCATACGGCGTAGGCCTCAGTCGTGAGATCCGGTCGGTAATAAATAGTTCCGCGATCGTAGACTTTCTCTATACCGTCACGGAGTTGCACGCAGACGTGTGCGGCGGGAAAGAAGCGCTCGTGTGGGTGCGGCGTCCAATCGACGTCAGCCTCTTTCATTTCCAGCTGGAGTGCAGTCGCTTCAACTCCTTCAGTGAAACGTTCGCGGATCGTTCCAGGTTCGCCACTGTACCGGAAGGATTCGCGCAACGTGGCGAATAGTCGCTCGCTCGGATAGGGCCCACGATAACGTAAGGCGGATTTTCCCTGATCTTGCGCCAACAACGCTATAACGTTGAGCACGGTAGACCCGCCGCCTGCGGGCAGCGCCGTCGGATTGTCTAATGGAGGCAGGAAGTCGATATCTTCATAGGACACAGAACGAAACAGGGTCAAGGAACGCTCGAGAGCAAACCCGTCTTCGCCGTCAAGTAGCCACACACAGTCGGAATCGCCCCAGCCGAGGTGAAAAGCGGCGCCGCGCACCACGCCGAGAAAGCGACCATCGAGGCCGCGCACTTTGAAGTGAGTCAGTCTGCCCTCAGGAGTCCAATGCAACAGCAAGAGCAGCCGCCCATGACGATCGAAAGACGCCAAACGCTGTCGTTTCCCTGCGGTGAGGTCCGGAGGAAGAAAGAAGGTCAAGGTTCCGTGGCGAGACTGAAGCGCTATCAGGTGGTCTCCGAGAGAAAGGCTTGCTCCTTGTTGTCCTTCAGTGAGAGCGGCTTGCTGCAAAGCCGAGGACAGCACTGGAATGACTGTGGAAAGATTCGCTTCCGTCTCAAGGACGCCGAGCGCTTGTGTGATCAACTCGTTAGGGAAGGATGCTATCATATCTTGTCGGTATTTTCTCGAAGTTTTCAGTTTCTCCCTCAAGCAAGGGCAGAGCGGATCGTATCAATTTGCGCGGGGGACAGATAGCGTTCCAAAACATCCGTTGGCGCTTCACGGAGCGCTTCAGGCGACTCAAACCCCGCTTCAACTAAGGTCTTGATATCGTCGCGACTGAGCCCGGGCAATTGCACGCGTGCAAGTGGTAAACAGGCCGGAGAAACACCGAACCGCATACAGGAGGCCAACTCCGCCAAATGTTCGGCGGGATTCCAACCCATGACCTCTGCAATTTCTGCCGCCGCATCGACGAGCCAGCTCGCCTCATCCGACGCGGTCATAATGGTTCCCGCGTAACACTGATAGCGGCTTTCCAACTGCGACATCTCTTCGCCTTTTGACCAACCGAGCAACAAAAGCGCCATCTTCGCTGAACGCGCCTCTTGGGAAGTGAGGAGCATGCGGGCGTTAAGCACACGTTTCAGCTCCTCCCCCGGTTCTTCTCCGCTTTCGTGCACGTGTTCACTGATTTTGCTTTCGTAAACTCGTCCGCGATGTTCAGTACTGGAGAGCGGCACGTACGTCTTCTTTCCCTCCTCCGTTTGGCTGAGTACATACAGCAGCTCAACTTCGGGGATCGTGCGTCCACGCGCCATTTCAAAAAATCGTGCAAGTCTGACTGCGGTGGCGGCGCGAATGCCTTTGCGGGCAGCGGCTTCTCCTAACGTAGACGCCTCGAGTCGACCTTCATCGTTGACTGTCACAAGCTGAGTGCGAACCAGGACCTCAAGCGCCTTTTCGATCTCAGGGGCCAGGGTATCTCTTTTGCTAATCGGTTTCCCGCGCTGTTGAAAGCCAAGATAAGTCAAATTGAAAAATTCGTGTAGTTCATCTTTGTTAAGACATACCTTTGAGGCGATGAGATTAAGCACACGATCGGCAAAGCCTTCTTGTCCTGGAGCGGGCGAAAACTGTTCTTGCTCGCCCATGATGTAGCTGCGCCACAACAAATCGGCTTGAAACTGATTGGTGGCGATCAAGATGGAACGACCGAACTCATCGCGAAAGCCTAGTCGTCCGGCGCGCCCGGAGATATTCTCATATTCGGCCCAAGAAATCGGCACTTCGATCGCGGCACCCGTACGATTATCTGTGTCCCATTTGACCGCTTCAATAAAGACGGTGGTGGCTGGTAAGTTGACGCCAAACGCGAGGGTGGTCGTACAGGCGATCACTCGCAACGCTCCACTCCGATAGTTGGTTTCGACGACAGCGCGTTCTTCGGAGGTCAGATCTGCATGGTGAAAGGCTACGCCGCCGCTGAACGCAGCTTTGAGTTGCGCTTTTAATGCAGTTTCTTCAAGCGGCTCAAGGGCGGCCAGCGCCTCCTGCGCCGGCGGGAGCCCGCTCTCTTCAGCAAGGGTCAGGGCGCATTGCACGGTGTCGCGCTTCCCTTTGAGGAAAATCAGAATCTGTTCCTCTTGCTGTACAAGGTGCTTCACATTAGCAAAAAGAATATGCCGAGGATCATCACTCTCAGTAGAGGCGAGACGCCCTTCTCCTTCTTCGCCGCTGTTGTAGGCTTTGTAGCGAAACCGTTCTCCCAGCAAGACGCCGCGGTATAACTCCACTGGTCGTTCATCTTGGAAAAGTAAATCAGCCTCTAACCAATCCGCTACTTGTTGGGCCTCGCGGAGAACGGCGGAGAGTCCGAGAAGTTGTGGTCGTGGAGCTGAAGCGAGGAGTTTCGTGAGGGACAGCTCCAGCCCCGGGCCGCGCTCCGGGTCGCCCAGCATTTGTAACTCATCAACAACGACAAGTGCGACGCTTCTGAGTAAGTGCGGCTGGCGCACGAGCAATTGCGAGAGCTTTTCGTAGACGAGCACGGCCAGGTGAAAATCTCCCTGCTCGATGTCATGATCGAACTCGCGGCGATCGCGGGTGGCGACGACAACTTTGACTCCATACGCGCCATAGCGTGCACGAAAGGTGTGAAACTTTTCCTCGGCCAGGGCGCGCAGCGGCGTAAGATATAAGACTCGCTTCCCGGCAAAGGTGGCCCGCATGGCGGCCATCTCGCCGACAAAAGTTTTTCCGGATGAAGTAGGAGAGGAAATCACCAAACTCCTGCCTTCGAACAGCCCGTACCGCTGTACTGCGACTTCCTGCACGGGCAAGAGAAACTCGCCCTGTTGCTGAGCCCAGATGTCGAGGAGCGTATCGGGCAAGTCATATTTGCGTAGATCACGAATGCGTCGCATATCACTCTTTCTCCAAGTTGGCTTATGTTAGCGCTTGGCGGAGTCGTTACGCAACTTCTTTTTTCATGCGGTGTTTCTTTTCTCATACGGCGTCGAAAACAAAGGAATTCCTGAAAGAAAGTAAGAAGAGTCGAGATATAGATAACCGCTAACCCCCGAGAACAATCGGGAACTTAAGAAAGGAAATCTAATCGTGAAACGCACCGCAATCGTAACCGCCGCCGCTCTGATGTTCGCCGGCCTCACTTCTCTAAGCTTTGCCGCCGAAAACACCGCGATCCAAAGCAATCAAGCGCCACTGGTGCAAAGCAAGTCTGTAGCGAGCCCGAACGTTATGGGAGAAAAGCAGAGCGACACGCTGTCGGGCAAGAAGCACTCGGCGACTCCGCAGAAGGTAGAAAAAGTTGTCCAGAATAGCGTTCCGACGACTGAAAAGACCGTGACCGAGAAAAAAGAGTCCGCAGCCCCGATAACCGCGAAGTCCAACCCCATGGAAAAACAAGTGGAACAGAAACCTCAATCTACGCAATCTAATACGACCCCGGCCAAATAAGGAGATGGCCGCGAGAAAAAATGAGACGAGCAATTTTTACCTATAACTCCTTGACGACCGACCAAGGTCGGGTCCAGAGAAAGAAAGAGAAAGCACAATGAAACGTACAATGATAGTAGCCGCCGCCCTGATGTTTACTGGCATCACCTCTCTCACCTTTGCGCAGGGGGAAACGATGCCTAGCGCGCAAAAGAATTCCACGGCCGTTTCTTCAGAATCAGCAAAGCCGGTGGTCCATCACAAAGCCAAAACGCATCATGTCACGAGACACAAAAAGCAGACGTCTATGACGACTGCGCACTCGACTGCGCCTGTGACGATGAACACGAACAAGCCCCAGACCAGAGGAAAAGCTGAGAGCCGGCCGGCGGCGAAAGCAACCCCTGAATCTGGAAAACCTGTCGCGAGCACGGGAGTAGAAAATACTCATAACGCCGTATCCTCAAGTCAGCCTGCAGCAAACACCAGCGCGACGCCTAACAAAGTTGCTCCCACGAGCATGAATGAGAAGAAGTCCGAGCCAGTGGTGGAGAACAAACCTGCAGCCACGTTGACTGACGCCGCGAAGGCGACTGCGAACCCGAGTGTGGATCATACGAAGGATGCAGCGACTGCATCGGCGAAATCTGCCGTTCCTAGCCCGGGCCTTTCTACAAACTCAGCTGCCGTAGCAAAAACCCCAGTGACCCCGTCCAACTCATCGAATTCGTCGGCGCCTGCTGCGGTCTCGGGTCCTGCGGCTATGCCGACCAAGTAAGGTCCTTTTTCTCTCCTTCCATCCTTTAACTCACAAATCGGATAGGTCGTTTGGCCTATCCGGTTTTTCTTTGTGCTATCCAGTGTATAGTAAGTTCCATGCAATCCTGGCGATCTTACTTTGTCTATAGCGCGGCTGTGGGACTGACCATCTCTTGTAGGTTTGCCTTCGCTGTGGAGGCGCGTCCAGTTCGGCCTGTTGCTCCTGCTCAATCGTCCGCCGCTTCTTCCTCTCCATTAGCGGTTTTTGCTGAAGGTGAATCGTTAACCTATATCGCCAAGCTGAATGAACTCCCGGCTGGTGATGCGGCCATTCGTTTGCGCAAAGAGCAGCAAGAGGGCCGCAACGTCTATCGCGTCACCGCGCAGGGGCGTACGAATGAGCTGGTCGATTTCCTCGTGCAACTGCGTGGGGAAGCCGATGGCATGTTCGCGGCAAATGGCGGTAATCCGATCATGTTTCGCCTCACTTATACCGAGCGAGAGCGACTTCGTGAACTCGGAGTGCGTTACGATCCAGAGACACAAACCCTCGTTGGGACAACGAAGAAAAAGGAGCGGTCGCGAGAGCAGCGTGAAGCCGGAGTGGGTCTTTATGATCCTATTTCTGCTTTCTACGTGCTGCGCAGTCATGAGTTGACCGCTGGGGCCTCTCAGCAAGTCAATGTTTTCACCGGAAAAGACCGATATCAGATCGTCGCCCATGTCGTGCGCAAGGAAAATATTCTGCTCGAGGAGAAGGAGCGACCGGCCATCCGTCTCCATCTGGAAGGATTTCGCGCGGACGATAGCAATCGGAAAAATGTATTTCCTGAACAAACGACACTGTGGGTGTCTTCTGATGCACTTCATGTGCCTCTCAGACTGGAAAGCCTGCTGCCGTTGGGAGTATTTGTGATGGAACTTAACGGACATTGATGTTGAGGAAAGAGGGGGGGCCGCCCCAGAGATACGGAGAGAGCTTCTTTATACTCTTTCTTTATGCTCTGTTCATTCTATGAGAAAAAATAGGGCGGCAATGAAGACGAACGTTTGTGCGGCGTCAACTCAGATTCCCTCCTTCACTATCAGTGAGAGAATCTGTTTTCAAGTTTGCTTGGTTGCTCTCGCTTTTTTTGTTATCCCGTCATCACCTGTTCTTGCTCACAAGAAAACCGAAGCGCTGTTTGATCTTTCCTCTTCTTCAGGAAGTCCTTTTCCAAGCGACCTTTTTACTGTGGAGGACGCCACGCAAAATACTGGTCGTCGAATCAATCTGCCATTCCCTGATTGTCTCCAACGCCCCTCTGATTGTGCAGACCTAGAGGTCATCAACACGCTCGACGGCTTCAACTTACAATCGCGCTTGGCGATTCCCTTCAGTGGATCTATCGACCTCAGTTCTGTCGCCGATCGCTCGATCTTTCTTGTCAATTTGGGCAACATGCGTCCGGGAACCAGCGAGTACGGAAAAATCGTCGCACTTAATCAAATCGTTTGGGAGCCAACGACGAATACGCTTTACGCGGAGTCAGACGAATTGCTCGATCAGCACACGCGCTATGGACTTCTTGTGACTCGTGCGGTGCGCGATCGATTTGCTAAAGAGGTGAAGCCCTCAAAGGAATTCAAACATCTTCTGAGTAAGAGCCGTGCGATTCTGAAGGAAAATCCTGCACTCGCGGACTATCGAAACCAGATTCTCGAAGCGATCAGCACCGCGCGATTTCGTCCTCGCGATATTGTGGCGGCGAGTGTTTTTACCACGCAAAGCGCCACCGCAGACTTGGAAAAAATTCAAGAGCAAATCAGGACAGCTGCACCCACGCCGGCGGATTTTCTGTTGGGCCCCAATGGGGTGAGGACAGTATTTCCTGTGAGCACAGTCACCGGCATTACCTTCAAGCGCCAAGTGAGCACGGCGCCGACGTTCGACACTCCCCACGTTTTTCTTGAAACGTTGCAACTCGTTCCAGGCGCGGTGGGAACGATCGCTTTCGGTAAGTATCGTTCACCAAACTATGAAACCGAGGAGCGCATTATTCCTCCAGTTGGCACTCTAACTGACGCTCCACCAGTCCAAACCCAGGAAGATCTCTACTTCAATCTTTTTATCCCTGCAGGACTCAAGCCGCCGAACGGCTGGCCAGTTGCGATTTTCGGTCACGGATTCTCAGATGACAAAAATTTCGGTTCATTCTTGAGTGCGGCTGTCATGGCGGCAAACGGAATCGCCCAGATCACCATTAACGTCGTAGGGCACGGCGGCGGACCGCTTGGCACGCTAGAGGTTGATCAATTCATTAATGGGGCCGTAACGTTTCCAGCCGGAGGTCGCGGCATTGATCAAAATGGCGACGGCGTGATTGATTCTGGAGAAGGCGTGAGTGCAGCGCCAACGAAAGGTATTATTTCTTCCCGTGACGGTTTACGACAGACGACGATAGATCTGATGCAACTAGTGCGAGAGATCCAAGTGGACATGGATGTGGACGGAGATGGAAGACCGGATCTTGATCCCTCGCGCATCTATTTCTTTGGCCAATCGTTTGGCGGGATTTACGGCACAACCTTCTTAGGAGTGGAACCGGACGTTCGTGTGGGTGTTCTGAATGTAGCTGGCGGGTCCGTTATTGAAGCCATCAGACTTGGGACTTTTCGGCCACTCCTTGGGCTCGCGCTCAAATTCCGTGTTCCTTCGTTGACGAATGTTGGCGGCGCTAGCGACGTCGAATTTAACGAAAATATGCCGTTGCGGAACCAGGCCCCATTGGTCAACACGGTGGCTGGGGCTATCGATATTCAACAAGTCCTTGAAAACACAGAATGGGTCTCGCAGTCGAGCAATCCAGTGGCCTACGCGCCGCATCTGCGCCAAGATCCGTTGCTAGACATGCCGGTAAAGACGATCATCTATCGGTTCGCGCCCGGAGCTGAGACCGTACCCAATCCGAAAACTACCTCCAACCTACCTGCAATCCGACTATCCGATCCGGCGCGGCAGAACAGCCAAGTCGGCCCCTCCCGGCAGGGGGGCAGGCTGGTCAGAGGAAGGCCGGGCACCGGGCAGAAAGGACCGGAGCCAATCCTGCGGCAGGGTCAATGGGTTGTAGGATGGGACGCGCTGCAACAGCTCGACCGACAGCAGCGCTTGCCGCAGCGCTTCGCGGATCACGCCGAACAGCATCTCATTCGCTAGTGGATCCCGGTGCAGGAGAAGTGTGGGCAACGGGTCTATCCCCCCGGGACAGCGTTCCC
>CAZUFQ010000049.1:12745-14549 GCA_964618735.1 uncultured Enterobacteriaceae bacterium | reverse complement strand
GACTTGCCTGGTGCCGACCGAGAATCCCGAAGTCGGTCGCCCCGAGCGCCTCAACCTAAAGGCGTGTCTGCAGCACTTCCTCGATTTCCGCTTTTTGGTGGTGACGCGGCGCTTTCAGTTCGAGCTCGATGAGCTCGAGCGGCGCATCCATCTGCTCGAGGGCTTCGCGCTTATCTATGACGCGCTCGACGAAGTTCTGCGCATCATTCGCAAATCGGAGGGCAAGCAAGACGCAGCGCAGAAACTGATGAAGCGCTTCTCGCTCGACGAAGATCAAGTCGACGCGATTCTCGAGCTCAAGTTGTATCGTTTGGCGCGGCTCGAAATTCTTTTGATCCAAGAGGAGCTGGCCGAAAAGAAAAAAGAGCAAAAGCAACCTCAAGGGGATAAAAGCAAAGTACAAGATGTCAGAGTTGACTCTAGTTAGCGACAGCAAAACTCAAACCAAAGAGGTTGTTCACGTTCACGGCGTGATCAATCCTGAACGGGACACCAGTAAAGCAGATTTAGAGGCAGGCGCCGAACGGCCACAGGTCACGGTTCCTTTCGCTTTGGCAAGCGCCGGCCACGAGTTGACCTTCGAGCCGCAAGGAGACGGCGTCGAGGTCGAAATGGCGTCCGGCAACAAGTTGCCATTGACGCAAAAGTTCCATGACGCCCATGTCGCCATTGACCAATTCAAGCATTACATGACCACGATCACCGAAGCTCAAATCCGGAGAGAGTTCGATACCAAGCTGCTTCCTCAAATTAATGCTCTGCAAGCGCCCCAGATTGCGGAGTTTAACAGAATCTACAATGAGCTTTTTCCTAAGCCGTCTGCCGGAGGAGCGACAATTTCCGAGACCGAGGCGAAGAGCCGCGTCCAGGTGCTCGTTACAAAAGCGAACAGCCTGCTCAGTGCTCTCAAAGCCTGGGGGGCGACGAGCGGCATCCCGGATTTGAGTAAAGACGAGATCGATACAACCTTGAGGACGAAAG
This sequence comes from uncultured Enterobacteriaceae bacterium, assembly GCA_964618735.1. GTDB lineage: Bacteria > Desulfobacterota > Binatia > Bin18 > Bin18 > SYOC01. Next base: position 13,568 of record CAZUFQ010000049.1, on the reverse strand, counting down.
GCGACGAGATCTGGAGAAAAGGGTGGGAACAGACAAAACAGGGCATCATCGACACCATTAAGACGTTTAGTTACAAAGGAGCCCCTGTGCAATTCACTGGAAGCTCGTTCACCGGTTGGCGTGGACCACACAAAGGGATGACACACTTCGACGCCAGGGATTTTGACGTTGATCTCTATGTCGTGCACGCTGCAGACTACACTGCGGCTGAGAGAGGGGGTGCTCCGGTGGTCAATGGAAAAATTTTCCCGTCCGCTGCTCATACTCCGCAATTACTCACTCTCTCGCGGCAAGTTGCTGCGGCGTTAGCGGGTCGCTTTCCGACCGTGCCGCGGGTCGGCACGTCTTCCATTGTACTGAGAAAGTCCTGATGAGAGTTTGCAGAAGAGAGTTCTAGTGGAAAAGGAAACCTCAAATATGAGACGCACTGTTCTAGGATTTTCCATACGGATCGACGCTACGGCGCCGCTCAGCGAAATGCAATCGTTAGTAGAGCAGGCCTTAGGCTGCACGTTAGTAGAAACCCAATACCATGGAGCCCCTGTCTTGATGAGTGAACTGCTTGGCATGCGAATCTTACTCAGTCGATGGCGAGGACTAAACCGAGTAGAAACATTTCAGCTCCATGGCGTCGTGGATGATGTCAGATTTCTGGATGCGCAGGCGAGCGAAACTGACATCGGCCCCCTCGAGATCAACATTAGTCAGGCTATCCTCGATCTCCTCTCGGTTCGCGGCGCTGGGGAGTGGCGGGGTCCGTCTCACGCCGAGATCAACGCGAAATACGAATTGTTGCAGCGCGGCCAATACACGACGAACGTAA
>CAZUFQ010000049.1:9418-12735 GCA_964618735.1 uncultured Enterobacteriaceae bacterium | reverse complement strand
GGCCACAGTGACCGTCAGACCGGAAAGTTGGAAGGAGGTCGGCGCGAGATGCCCTACTCCGGAAGGCGGACCCCGATTCGGACCGGAAGACGAGGAATGAGCGTTCCACGCTGTAACCCTCAGATACAACCTGAACTGGAGGAGCCATTATGAAATTTTTCAGCCAAACTCTGACTGTGCTTTTTAGCCTCGCTGTCCTTATCGCACTGAGCGTGGGTGGATATTTTGCTCTTGAATATCTCGTAGGGATTTTTGCGAAAATAGACTTTCAAGTCGCTGTGGTTACTGCTGTCGCCTCGGTCGTCGCGCTCATGGCCGCCTGGATTATTGCGAGCAGCCTCAGCGAGGCAAGCAGGCAGATCAAAGGACAATCAGCCCATGCTGAAAAAACTACGACGTATCAACAGCTCATTGCGGCGTGGAAGGAGGAGCTACAGCATGAAGGGGGTCAGGGTCTGAAGAGTTCAGACCTGCGATCGGACAATCTAGAAGCTTTGGAATGTCTACTCGTTCTCCACGGCTCCCCTGGCGTTGTGGACGCCTATGGCGCCCTGCGAGCGCTCGCGACGAGCTTGAGTCCGCAAAGGTCTGAGCTTGTCTCGCAGTTCGCTGCCGTGTTGTTGGAAATGCGGAAAGATTTAGGCTTATCTGTACAAAATTTGAAGGCAGCGGACCTTCTGCAATTATTGTTTAACCACGAGACTGCCGCCCCTGAATTCGGCGCGACTCAACAACCTCAAGATCTCCACCCTCGCGTCTCTCTGGCGGCAGTGCGTAGAAAGGACCTCCATGTACCTTGACTCTTTTCCATTGCTTGAAGCTCATGTTGGGTATGGCGACCTGGGGATGCACGGCAGTCTAGGATACGAAAACAAAACAGTCTCTATCCAGCGCCAACAGTATCCGCACGCTTTGAGCACCCATCCGCCGGCATACTTGCGCTTCCAGGTGGATCGGCGCTTTGTGAGCTTCTCCTGCCAAGTCGCACTCAATGATGACGTACGGGAGAAAAGCTCTTATGCGCATTTTTCAGTCATGGCGGACGGGCGGGAAGTTGCCGTAGCGCTGTATGTGCGGCCTGGGGAATCACCTCGTACTCTCCTCGCTGACATCACGGGCGCGGAACATCTGGAGTTGGTGGTCCGCACCAATCGGTGGGAGTATTGTCATGCCGTGTGGCTTGATCCGCAGGTGAGCGATACGCTGATGGCAGGGAGCAAGTTGCTCGATTGTTTGGGACGCGTGGAAATGATCTCGCCAGCCCTACTGCCGCGCGCGACCCATTGTATCGCCACTGTGGTTTCTCCAGGTTTTGAGGCTCTGCTTGATGATCTGCTGGGATCACTCTATGCGAATGGCGGGCTTCAAGATGCTCTTCTCGTTGTCTTAATTGTTGACGGCGACGCCGCCTGTGAACAGGTTGCGCGAAAGTACCAAGCGACGGTTATTCAGTGTCGGTCTCATGCACGCATTAATGCGACGACGAAAGCGGCCTTGTATTCCATCGCTCGCGTGGTCAACGCCGAACGGTTTCTTTGCCTTGACGCCGATATGCTCGTGTTGAGCGATCTCCGACCTGTCTTCCACGCCATCGATGCCTGTCCCGAAGGGAGTATTCTCGCATGCCGTGAAGGCAACGGTCGCGGTTGGCATCACTTCGATACGCTTGGGCACGCCCTCCGCTCAGTCTACGGTGGTCGTGACGCCGACCTCAAATTATTGTTAGGCAATCCAGATGGGGAAGGGGAATACTCCCTAGTTGTGAATGACGGATTATTTGCTGGCGGTCGCGCTGCATTGCTGGCTCTCGATAGCTTTTTGCGCGGCTTGCCCCATGCCCCGCGCTGGACTGATGAGAAGCGGGACATCTGGTGGCGCAACCAGTTTCTTTTCAATCTCGCATTGGCGCGGTTACGCTGCGGCGTTGAATTAGACGCTGGCTACAATCTGCAACTCAATTCTCAAGAGGTTGAGTTCTCCTCCCAGGAAGGACGCATACAGGCGGTCTGGGATGGCCATCCGGTGCGGGTTCTGCACTTCAATGGTCTTGGACGCCACAAATATCCAGAATGGCGCAATCTGTTTGCACGGGTAGCAAATCCATTGGTTGGCCGCGGTGGTGAAGACAGTTATGAGCATTTCATCACCGCACTTCGCGCCTGGGTTGGGCGTCACGGCGTGAAGAGCCTAGCGTGGTCTTTTTATGGGACGACCGACGCACGAGGGGCAGTCGTACGCGATCCTACCACGTTCCCATTGTTTGCATTGTTGCATTATTTGATCCGTTCAAACGGCTGTGTCCGTGTTCTTGAAACAGGGACAGCCCGTGGGGTTTCCGCAGCGTGTTTGGCTTCCGCTGTCGCGCATCGACCGGATGGCCGTGTGGTGACGTTGGATCTTCAGTCGTACCCTGAATGTGAAGCACTGTGGGCCCTCCTCCCGGAGACGATCCGCTCGCGGATTAATGCACGCATTGGCGATGCTCTCACTGGTATGGCAAAGGCCCTCGAAACGGGGGAGTGCTACGATGCCGTTTTACTAGACTCGGTGCATACTGAAGAACATGTATGGGCCGAATTTCAACTAGCCACGCAATTGGTTTGTCCAGGCGGTCTGATCCTTATTCATGACGCCACCTACAAGGGCGGTACGGTTGACGGCGCGCTTCGCCGTATCGAAGCCGCCGGCTATGGGGAGGTGCGCCTCTGGGTTGCAGAAGAAGGCATCGCGGAGGACGATCGTCTTGGCCTTGCCCTCATCGAGAACCATCTCCGCCGACGGTCAGCGGCGCACTTGTCGGTTAGGGAGACGCCTGCCGTTTTCGTTGCACCTTCTTCGTCAACGCCATGAAACGAATTTGCATCGGCATTTCTGTGCACTCTGAGCCGGAGCGATTGCGGGCGACGCTTGCTAGTCTGCAATCGCATACGTCTTCCGCGCATGGGCTTCTGCTTCTACCGGACGGAGCCGACGCTCCAACACAAAAAGTGCTGGAAACGCTGTCTGACCTTCCGCAATCGGCGACGACGCCGCCGCACGGCGCAGCGGCATGCTTCAATCGTTTGGTGCGAGCGGAAGATGCTGACCTGTTCGTCCTATTGGAAAGCGGCGTGCTCGTCGGGCCAGGGTGGTTGGACCATCTTGTGGCGGCGCTGGATGCGGATCCGCAACATGGGTTGGCGGGACCCTCCACCAACCAGGCATGGAACGAACAGAGAGTATTTCCACGGGGTGGTGGAACATTGGATGAGGTGGCCCGCACGGCGGCAGAGGCGACTCGGCGATTCGGTCGGACATGGCGCACCTTGGAGCCGCTC
>CAZUFQ010000049.1:0-9318 GCA_964618735.1 uncultured Enterobacteriaceae bacterium | reverse complement strand
CGGCTTCGCGGGGAAAAGGCAGACTATCGACCACACTGTCGTGGCGAGGCGTGTCCCAACTTCGCCCCGGTAGGGTTGATAACTATTCAACAGTCATTACTTAGTGAACAAGCTGCAGGCCGCGAGAGTGCTCCACCGGCCGTTGTGAGCGTGCGAGGGGCTTTGGTTCCTCATTTCACTCGGATGGACCAGGACCGTGACTCCGGAGAAGCTGGCAGAGTGGAAGTATCCCAACCCGCCCATCCGCTGGTCACTTGTATCATGCCCACCTACAATCGTCGCAGCTTTATCCCTCAGGCAATCCGTTGCTTCCTCCGGCAAGACTACACCAACTGTGAACTACTGGTTGTTGATGACGGAACAGATGCAATTGCTGACTGTATCCCCGATGATGCACGTATTCGCTACATTCGACTGGAGCGAAAGTTGACAATTGGCGCCAAGCGCAATCTCGCTTGTACGCAGGCGCGCGGTGAGATCATCATCCACTGGGATGACGATGACTGGTATCCATCGTGGCGCGTGGGGAAGCAAGTCCGTGTGATGCAGGAGCATGGAGCACATCTGTGCGGAAGTAGTCGCGTTTTTTATTACGGTCCGCTGACTGATCGTGCATGGGAGTACCACTACAAAGGACCAGGAGCAACATGGGTGGCCGGCAATACCCTTGCCTATCGTAAGCGCTTCTGGAAACAACACCGCTTTCCGGACATTCAAGTTGGAGAGGATTCCCGTTTTGTGTGGAGTAGCAGCGGTAACCACGTTGTCGACCTCGCCGAGCCGACGCTCTGCGTCGCCATGGTCCATAGAACTAACACCAGTCGGAAAGCACTCACCGGGGCCTACTGGCGAGCGATACCGAATGATCAAGTCTATGCCCTCCTCGGGGATGAACGGTATGTCTATCATGGCGCTACATTGGCAATGAACGGAGGAGATTTTCCTCTTGTCTCCTGTATCATGCCGACCTATAACCGCCGACAGTTTATTCCCTTTTCCTTGCGCCAGTTCCAGGCGCAAGACTATCCCAATACTGAGCTGATCATTGTTGACGATGGGAGTGAATCTATTAGTGACTTGGTAGAGAACATTCCTAATATCCGTTACCTACGGTTGCGCACGCGCCTCTCTATCGGCGCCAAACGGAATCTCGCGTGTCAGCACGCGCGCGGAACGCTCATTGCGCACTGGGATGATGACGACTGGTATGCGCCTGACCGGCTTCGTTATCAGGTCACACCGATCATGACGGGGAGTGCAGACCTCACTGGTCTAGAAAATGCGTTTGTGTTGGAGCTTGCGAGCGGCGTGTTTTGGCGCACCCAGCCGGAGCTGCACGCGCGGATGTTTTTCGGCAATGTGCATGGCGGCACGCTGGTGTATCGCCGTGCGTTATGGAACGAGGGAGCGCGTTATCCGGAAGTGAACTTAGCTGAAGACGCCCGGCTATTGCAGATTGCCCTCCAAAATGGAAAACGACTGATGCGGCTGTCAAATCCTGGGGTCTTCGTATACGTACGTCACGGCAAGAATGCGTGGCGCGCCTGTACGCCCGGACAGTTTCTCAATCCCGAAGGGTGGGAGCGTCTTGAGCATCCGCTCGTTATTCCCCCGCACGTGCTGGAAACGTATAAACGTCTTCGTCAATGGTAAGCGGTTATCACAAAAAGTTCTTTTCCTCCAAAGCAGAAAAGCGCGAGAAGTGGGGGGCGATCATACGGTGAGCCGCATTGCTAAAGATGCAGCAGCAGTACGATCGCACTTCTCAGCGGCTATAGAGACATGAGACTTACATTCAAGGAATGAAGGGAAGATCAAGCTTCAATGCGCTGCGTCAATTCCGGAATTAGCCGCTCCACCGGAATACGCACTTGCTCTAAAGTGTCACGATCACGCAGTGTGACAGTATTATCTTGCATTGTCTGATGATCAACCGTGAGGCCAAACGGGGTGCCGACTTCATCCTGTCGCCGATAGCGCCGACCAATTGACCCGGCTTGATCGTAGAACACTGCGAAGCGCTCTTTCAGGATATTGCGGATCTCTTGTGCTTTTTCTGGATGCCCGTCTTTGCGAAGCAAAGGGAAGACGCCAACCTTGATTGGCGCAAGGCGCGGGTGCAGACGCAGCACGATGCGCGCTTCACCTTCTTGTACATCCTCGTCGTAGGCGTCAAGCAGTGTGATCAGCAGGATACGATCGACGCCCGCTGCTGGCTCAATCACATAGGGGCGATAGCGTTCGCGGGTTTCTTCGTCAAAGAAGGTCAGGTCTTTGCCGCTGTATTCGGCATGTTGACGGAGATCATAATCGGTGCGACTGGCGACGCCTTCGAGTTCTCCCCAGCCGAACGGATACAGGTATTCAATATCTGTTGTCGCTTTGGAATAATGGGCAAGATCTTCTTTAGGATGGTCGTAGAAGCGAAGCTTCTCCGGTTTAATGCCCAGCCGCGAGGTGTACCAGTTCATCCGCTGTTCGCGCCAGTATTCGAACCATTCATCGTCTGTCCCTGGTTTGACGAAGAATTCCATTTCCATCTGTTCGAATTCACGCGTGCGAAAAATAAAATTGCCTGGAGTGATTTCGTTGCGGAAAGATTTACCGATCTGGGCAATACCGAACGGAGGTTTGAGTCGACCCGCTTGTTGGACATTGAGAAAGTTGACAAACATGCCTTGGGCGGTCTCGGGTCGTAAAAAGGCGACGGCGGCGTCTTCTTCCACCGGGCCGACAAAAGTTTTAAACATCAAATTAAATTGCCGCGCCTCGGTCAGGTCACATTCCGCGCCTTTGGGGCATTGGCGTTCTTCCTTAGGTGGAATGTGGTCCGCACGAAAGCGACGCTTGCACACTCGGCAGTCCACCAGTGGATCGGAGAACCCAGCCACATGGCCAGAGGCTTCCCACACGCGAGGATGCATGAGAATCGCGCTCTCCAGGCCAACGACGTTATCGCGCCCGGTTACCATGTAGCGCCACCAGGCTTCCCGAATGTTGCGTTTGAGTTCGACGCCGAGCGGGCCATAGTCCCACGTGCTGGCGAATCCGCCGTAGATTTCACTCGACGGGAAGACGAACCCGCGCCGTTTGCACAGGTTCACAACTTTTTCCATTGTCACCGACATAAGGTAGGAGCCCTATCATTCCCCTGGCGGGGCGTCAACCGAATCCTCGGTTAGTTCCTGCGCTTGTTCCAGAAAGAAGCGCGATTTTAAGGGTCGATGAAGATGACGAGATAACATGCCGCTCGACAACGCACGCAATTCTTTCGCCACTCGCAGCGAGGCGCTTTCTGCAAGAAGCTCAGTGAGGGCTGCATGCCTTGAGGCAGCCAGGAGACGTAGGGTCTCGCTTGAAAGGGTCAACGTGGCGCCGCCGCGCTCATGGCAGCGCACGCACAGCAGGCCCCCTTGCCCTGGAGAAAAGACCCAAGGTTCCGCCGTTTCTTCGACGGCGCGTCCGCATTGCTGGCAATCACTCAGGTGAGGAGCATATCCTGTATACGTCAACAATAAGAGTTCGAAAGTTGGCAGAAACGCCGGAGAAATCGGCTCTGGCCTTTCAAGCCCATGCAGACTATCAAGGAGTAAGGTGTAGGTTTCGTGGCCCGCCTCCTGCCCGGTCACCATGACATCGATCAACTCGCTACAGTAACTTGCTAGCGCGAAGCGCTGCAAATCGCGGCTTGGTCCGCGAAAGCTCTGAAGCAAGTCGCAGCTGAAAATAAAGGCGAGTTCATCGCTGTGAGTGGGGCGGCTCGGACGAAATCGCAACTGAATGTGGGTGAAGGGTTCAAGCACGTTGACGAAGCGACGCTGCGACCGTTTTGCGCCTTTGGCGATACCGGTGACTTTCCCATAGTCTTTCGTCAGGAAGGTGACAATTTTATCCGACTCGCCGTGCAAGCGACCTCGAAGGACAATAGCAGACGTGCGTTCTTCAAGCATTTTTGCCTTGACACCGTAGGAGGTGGTTCTTACATTTCGTCACGGTCATTAGCTGTTAACGATAGCATAAAAAAGACTGCGAATTTCACAAGGGGTAGAAGACATGGAGCCAGAAAAACCAGCTCAAGAGACGCCGCCAACGGAGCCCGCCGCCGCGGTGGAGTCTGACGCCGGTGAACGCACTGATGAAAAGGAAACGCTGCTCGCCAAACTGGCGGAAAAAGAAGCAGAAGCCAAGGCGCATTACGACTTGTTCATGCGCGAGCGAGCAGAATTGGAAAATTTCAAGCGCCGCATGCAACGGGAGAAATCTGAGTCCGTTCGTTTTGCGAACGAGCCTCTGATTCGCGATCTGTTGCCAGTGCTCGATAATTTGGAACGAGCGGTGAGTCACGCGCAAGGTGGCGGCAACGGACAGCCTTTAGTGGAGGGCGTGACTTTGGTGGTGCGATCGTTTCTTGATATCATGGGAAAATACGGGGTGACTCGGGAAGAAGCCAAAGGCCAGGTGTTCGATCCTTCCAAACACGAAGCAATGGCTCAAGTCGAGAAAGCTGATGTAGAAGCCAATTCTGTTGTCGATGAATATTGCCCTGCCTATTGGCTGCACGGTCGTTTGCTGCGACCAGCTTTGGTGACCGTTGCAAAAGCGCCTGCGGAAGAACAAAAACCGGAAACGTAAAAAGTTGCGCACCGCACAGTTGATGATTACATCATAAGAATTGTTCGTTGTCGTTAAGGAAATGCCAGAGCAAGGCAGGAGAGGTTTTTTGTAAGGAGAATATGTATGGCAAAGGTTATCGGTATCGACTTAGGGACGACTAATTCGGTAGTCGCGGTCATGGAAGGAGGCGAGCCAAAAGTCCTTACCAATTCTGAAGGGAGTCGCATCACCCCTTCGGTAGTCGCGTTCACGGAAAGTGGTGAACGGTTAGTTGGACAGATTGCGCGGCGCCAAGCGATTACCAATCCAGAGAATACTATTTTTTCCATTAAACGTCTCATCGGTCGCCGTATAGATGATGCCGAAGTACGCAAAGCCAAGAGCTTGCTGCCGTACCGCATCGTTGAGGCGGAGAGTAACGCGGCTTGGGTCGAGAGCCGCGGCAAGAAATACAGCCCGCCAGAGATCTCTGCTTTTATCTTGCAGAAAATGAAGCAGACCGCTGAAGACTATCTCGGAGAAAAAGTAACCGATGCGGTTGTGACAGTCCCTGCTTATTTTAACGACGCCCAGCGGCAAGCGACCAAAGACGCTGGACGTATTGCTGGGCTGAACGTGCTGCGCATTATTAACGAGCCGACCGCAGCTTCCTTAGCTTATGGTTTGGATAAAAAGAAAGACGAGAAGATTGCCGTCTTCGACCTTGGCGGTGGAACTTTCGATGTCTCGGTTCTGGAAGTAGGCGAAGGCGTCTTCGAGGTCAAATCGACAAACGGCGACACCTTCCTCGGCGGCGATGATTTCGATCAACGCATCATCGATTACTTGGCCGACGAATTCAAGAAAGACCAAGGTGTGGATCTTCGTAAGGACCGCATGGCTCTGCAACGGCTCAAGGAAGCTGGAGAAAAGGCGAAGATTGAGCTTTCATCTTCGATGGAAACGGAGGTCAATTTACCGTTTATTACCGCGGATCAGAGCGGCCCGAAGCATCTGACGATGAAATTGACCCGCGCCAAATTAGAAGCGCTCTGCGCCGATTTGCTTGATCGTCTGGAAGGTCCATGTGTGACCGCGCTGAAAGATTCTGGCCTATCCGCGCGACAGATTGACGAAGTGGTTCTGGTGGGCGGCATGACGCGTATGCCTGCTGTACAGGAACGGGCGCGCGAGATTTTCGGCAAAGAGCCGCATAAAGGCGTAAATCCGGATGAAGTGGTCGCGATTGGCGCTGCGATCCAGGGTGCAGTGTTAAAAGGCGAAGTCAAAGACGTGTTGTTGTTAGACGTGACGCCGCTGTCCCTCGGGATCGAAACCCTGGGTGGGGTGTTTACCCGCTTAATCGAGAAGAACACCACGATTCCTACGAAGAAGAGTCAGGTCTTCTCAACTGCTGCAGATAATCAGACAGCGGTTACCATCCGCGTGTTCCAGGGCGAGCGCGAAATGGCGGCGGATAACAAACTGTTGGGCCAATTTGACCTGGTAGGGATTCCGTCGGCGCCGCGCGGGGTCCCGCAAGTAGAGGTGACCTTTGATATCGACGCGAACGGCATCGTGCACGTGAACGCTAAAGATCTCGGCACCAATAAGGAGCAGTCGATTCGCATCACTGCCTCGAGCGGTCTCTCGGAAGCTGAAATTAAGCAAATGATAAAAGACGCCGAGGCGCACGCCGAAGAGGATAAAAAGAAACGCGAACGCATCGAGGTGAAAAACCAGTTGGATTCGCTGGTGTACTCAACCGAAAAGTCTTTGAAAGATCATCGCGGCGATGTAGATGAAGCGACGGCGAAGAACATCGAAGATGCGATGGAAAAGGCAAAGAAGGCCATTGAGGGGGAAGACATTGACGCTATGAAAGCGGCAATGGAGGAACTCACACAATCGTCGCATAAACTTGCTGAAGCGATGTACGCGAAGGTGGCGAAAGAACAACAGGCAGGTGGGCATGACGCGCAGGATGGCAATGGGCAGGCAAGCGGCGGCGACTCAGGCGCTGGTAAAGATAACGTGGTAGATGCTGATTTTGAAGAAGTAAAGTGACGCAGAGCAATCTCGCATAAACGGTCCCGAGGCCCCCCCTCTTTCTGCCATTGGAAGAGGGGGGGCTTTTTGTTATGGGGGGATGGGCGCAAGGTATGGCAACGAAAGCCGATTATTACGAACTGTTGGGTATTAAACGTGATGCTGGCGAAGACGATATCAAAAAAGCCTATCGGAAAGCGGCGTTGCGTTACCATCCCGATCGAAATCCCGGCGACAAAGCTGCTGAAGAAAAATTCAAAGAGCTGTCCGAAGCCTACTCCGTATTAAGTGATCCAGAAAAACGCGTGCAATACGACCGGTTCGGTCATGCAGCGTTTGAACAAGGCGGTGGCGGCGCCGGCTTTAGCGGTGGGTTTGATTTCTCCGGCAATTTCGAAGATATTTTTGGAGATATCTTTGGAGATATCTTTGGCGCCGGAGGAGGGCGCGGCGGTCGGCGTCGCCCGCGCCGTGGCGAGGATCTTAGTTACAATCTAGAAATTTCTTTTGAAGAAGCGGCGTTCGGGACGGAGAAAACACTCACCATCCCCCGCATGACTACGTGTGAGACGTGTCAAGGCAAAGGCGCTAAGCCGGGCACCACGCCCAAAACGTGCACGGCGTGCCGTGGCAGCGGGCAAGTGCGTTTTCAGCAGGGATTTTTTACAATCGCCCGCACGTGTAGTCAGTGCGGCGGACAAGGGACAGTAATTGCTGATCCTTGCACAACGTGTCGTGGGACTGGAGCGACACGGAAAAGCTCTACGCTCCAGGTAAAGATCCCCGCAGGGGTGGATACTGGCGCGCGACTCAAATTGCGCAATGAAGGTGAAGCAAGTCTCGCTGGTGGTCAGCCTGGAGACCTCTATGTCATATTGCGAGTGCGTGAACACCCTTTATTTTCACGTCAGAACAACGATGTAGTGTGTGAGTTGCCGGTGAGTTTCCCGCAAGCGGCCTTGGGAGCCGAGATCGAAGTCCCCACGCTTGAGGGAAAACTGAAAATGAAAGTGCCGCCTGGGACGCAAGCCGGCAGCGTCTTCCGCCTGCGCGGGAAAGGCGTCGTGGACTTACATGGCGGCGGCCGCGGCGATCAACTCGTCCGTGTTGTGGTCGAGACTCCGCGCAAATTGACTGCGAAACAACGAGAACTTTTAGAAGAGTTTGCTCGATTGGATGGTGAAGATGTAAATCCCATGAGCAAAGGTTTCTTCGAGAAGGTCAAAGAACTTTTCGGTTAAAGGCGTAGGCCCAGGATGAAGCTCCGCGAGCTGGGAGAATTTCCGTTTTTGCACCGTCTCCGTCGCTGGGTTCCATCCGACCCCCGTGTGCTATTGGGAATTGGCGATGATTGTGCGGCGTTGTCTCTCCCCGGGACGACGGTCCTCACGACTGACGCCATGATTGAAAATGTCCACTTCCGGCGCGAATGGGCCGCCTTTTCGCTGGTCGGAGAAAAGGCCTTTGCTACAAATGCAAGCGATATTGCCGCGATGGGCGCCGAACCAACTTTTGCTCTGCTCAGCATCGGCGCGCCGCAGGAATGCGACGTTGAAGAACTCGACGAGTTCTTCGCTGGATTTCTTCGAGCTGCTGAAGCGCACCATGTCGCGCTGATCGGCGGCAACATGAGCGCTGCTCCCTGTTTCATGATTTCGGTAACGTTGCTCGGTCACGCGGCGCACGGCGTGGTCAAACGGGCTGGCGCTCGCCTCGGCGACGAGGTGTATATCACTGGAACGCCAGGAGACTCAGCACTAGGGCTGCGGATGCTGCAAGAAGGGCGAGATGACGCTCTAGCGAAGGCGGTAAAAGTGCGTTTTTTGACGCCGTCTGCTCGCGTCACTGTAGGTCGAGAAGTGGCTGCTCGAAGTATTGCCACGGCGATGATTGACGTAAGCGATGGATTATTACAGGACTTGGGACATCTGTGCGAAGCGAGTCACGTCGGCGCTCTTATTGAGGCGCAGGCGCTGCCCTTGTCTCCTGCTTATCGCGGACTTGTGGGGGAGCGGGAATGGAGTTTTGCTTTGACTGGCGGTGAAGACTACGAACTCCTCTTCTCAGCTCCGGCGGCATATCGCGCCGCTGTGGCGGAGATAGCTCAGCAGTGTGACTGTGCAATCACCTGTATCGGGCGTATTGTTCCGCAAACAGAAGGTATTCGTGTCGACGGACCAGATGGGACCCCCTACCTGCCTCCACGTGTGGGTCACGATCATTTTCGTTAGGCGTACTCTTCGGCGGTAGTATGGACCGTACTCAACTTTTCGACTTACTTACCCGAGTGCAACGGGGTGAAGCAACCGTCGAGCAAGCACTGGACGCCCTGAAAACTCTTCCTTTTGAAGACCTGGGCTTCGCTCGAGTTGATCACCATCGCGCACTACGCAAGGGGTTTCCTGAAGTCATTCTTGGACAAGGAAAGACCGGGCGACAAATTATCGAGATCGCGCAACGGTTAGTGGCTCACGGTCAACAGGCGGTGATCACGCGCTTAGAGGAACGCGAGGCGCGAGAGGTGCGGGCTGCGCTGCCAATGTTGCGCTATTATCCGGACGGCCGCGTTGGCGCTTTTGGTGACCCGCCGACGCCGGCTGCTGGTCAGGGGACTATGCTGGTTTTCTCCGCCGGACCCCCCCATTTTCCGGTTGCTTGAGACGCTGGGGTCACCGC
>CAZUFQ010000048.1:7587-14629 GCA_964618735.1 uncultured Enterobacteriaceae bacterium | reverse complement strand
TGAACAGGCCGTCCCTGCCGCTTGCTTCAACCATTTGCGCCTCTGCAATGATTTCCTTGATGACTCGAGTCATATTTATTGCGGCTGGGGGATCTTGCGTACACGGCAGATAACCAACTGGCAGCATAGCCTCACTCCTTTATTGTAGAACAGCTTGCGGCCCTTTAAGCAAATGGCTCAGCGCTTGTCTACTAAGGGCGTCAGGGAACCGGCTCTGATCGAGAGAGCAGGCAAATATTATGATTTTGTAGATTATTTATGGTAAACAGGTTGACAATGCCCCCCGAGAAAGTCTAGAAATTGAGACGGAACGCGCAGGCGTCGCCGCTTCATCCTGGAAAGGTTCATATGGGATCTACCTATACCGCATTTCGCTTCGCCAGCATTCTGTCAATTGTGCTCCTGGCGTCTCTGTCGCCGGACCGAACTTCATGGTCGTCGCTCGCTTGGAGCCTCGCCCTTAGTCATTACTTCATTGGATTGCTGTACTCACGAAAACAGCTTTTCACGGTCCTCCAACAACCTACCGCTGTCGTTTCTCTGGGGCTGCTCATGACTGCCGGCATGAGCCTTTATCTCATCAAATGGCCCTTACTCTACTATTTCGGTATTCACCATGCGCTCAATGAAGTCTATATGCTCAACCGCATCACCCCTTCGGCGGACTCGCGGGATCTTTCTCAGTTCCGTGGAGTTGGGTGGCTCCTCCACCTCGTATTATATGGAGTGATGCTGCGGAAACAGCCAGACCTCTCGTTCCTCAACGCACAGGCGCTGTGGGGAGCCTTGGCGTTGGCGTACATCGCTTACGGTATGTCTTTCTTGCGTGTCCGATCAAGGCTTACACGTCAAGAACAAATTGATAACTCGATCTTTGAAATCCTTGGCGTCGTCTTTGTCGTTGCATCGTTGTGGGTAGATTTCACAGCGCTTCAAGTCGCCTGTTATCACTTTGCGTTCTGGATCTTCTACCCTGCTTCTTCTCTACTGCAAGCAGGAAAGGGCTTTGGCGGGTATTTAGGACTCACAGTCGGCGCTCTCGCTCTCTTTGTAGGGTTCTCCCCATTGGCGTTGCTCGAACCCCATTGCTCGTTCGCAACGTATCGAGAAGCTTTTAATTTTTTCTCCTACTTTCATATTACCCTTTCCTTTGCCCTATCGGACGCCAATCCCGACTGGATACGGCGCATGTTCTCCTCCTCCAGACGAGTCTTGGTTACGGCGTAGACCTTCTGTCCGTACGAACGGTGATCAGAGGAGCTAAGTTCTGAAAAATAGCCTCCGCGTAGAGGGCATGGACTCGGGCGTTAGGGTGATTATCGCCATAATAGATGGAATCCCATGGGAAGATACGGTCAGCTAACTGAGTCCTTGTATCAATCACAGAAAGACCAGAGATAGGCTCAGCCCAGCGATGCACCGCCAGGGCAAAATCTTGCAATGATGTTGCAGAAATGTTTCCTGGCCTCGGCAAAATCACCGCAATCACGAGGATTCCTTCTTGCTGACGGGCCGCCACAAAAGCGGCAACCACCTCAGGAGTGTAGACCAATGGGCGTTGAGACGGGGGCTGCTTCCGTCCCCGTTGCCGCCAATCGTGAGCCAAGTGAGGCTCAATCCAATCCTCCGCGAGCTTTCGCAGAGCCCCGTAGATGTATAAGTTAGCGAAACTCGCCCGGATGGGGCCAAGGCGATCTTGGCGATTATCAAGAGGAGCCGGAGCCTGTGGAACCGAGGTAAAAAAGAAGCCGGGGTAGCACGGAACCAGAACGGCGTCGGGCTTGAAAGCTGATACGAAGGCGTCATAGGCGGCGTTAATTTGTATGGCATTGTAAGCGAACACCCCGAAGTTCAGCACTTCGACGCGACCTGGCAGATGCCGGTCAAAAAGTAGTTGTAATTGCCGACTGTAGGTTTCGGTATCATTGACGCCGCTGCCCATCTCAAAAGAAGCGCCAAGAACGGCAAGACGATAGACGCCAGGCGATTTCTCCAAAGCAATATCGCGGTCGCGGAAACCATAGGCGTTGGTGCTGAGATCCGCCCCTTTCAGACGCACGCGTTGATATGGGGCAAGCCGCCAGCCGATCAAGGGGTCGGCAACTGTTTGCAGCACCCTCCCGGGAACGATAGGGAGAGCGTCGTAACGCCATGGAGCAATGAGAGCGCTCCCGCCAAAGAAATAGAGACGAAACCCAGCCTCCAGACCAAGAAAGAACATCACGGTCAACAGTGGAAGCACGAGAGGATTAAAACGCAAAATAGAAGAATTCTTGTTCATCGATTGATCCGCTAACGATCAGGAGAAAACTCATCGCAGCATACAGTGCGAACCTTGCGGGCCCGGGCCATTCTCGTATCACATCCAGACGTCCGGTAGAAACCTGAAGCGCCTGGACAAACAGTAACGGCCAGGTGTAATAGAGCACCGTCACAGCATCCCGCACGGTCGCATCAGAAGTACGAAACTCGGTGAATAATGTACGCAGAAGAGAAAAGGCGGCCTCAATACCGGACGCGGTGAAGAAGACCCCGATGATCATCCACAGATGAAAAGTAAGTAATACGCCGCCTACTGTCAAAATTTTCTGAAACTGCACACTTCCCTTGGGCAAGGCAAGCAGAAAGCTTTGCATCAACCGGTACACGACAAGCACGACCCCCCAGGCGGCTCCCCATATAACGTACTTCCAATTGGCGCCGTGCCACAAACCAACAAGCGTCATGGTGGCGATTGCAGCCACAGGACGTCCCCACGTGCGCGGGAGAGCTTGCGCCAAAGGGATGAACACGTAATCACGAAACCAGTTGGAGAGGGTGATATGCCACCGCGACCATAGCTCTATCGGATTACTGGCAAAATACGGCAAATAGAAATTGTTGCTGAGGTGGACGCCGAGAAGGCGCGCGAGCCCTCGCGCCATGTCGGAGTAACCCGAGAAATCACAGTAGAAGCGGATGCTATAAGCGAAAAACGCGACATACACGTCGGCAGCTGTACTTGCTCCGGCGGTTTCCACGCCCCAATACGTGTACGGAGCTAAATTGTCAGCGATAAAAACCTTTTTAAAAAGTCCCCAGAAAATGAGCCAACCGCCGACTCCCAGGTCTTCAACTTGGATGAGACGAGGGCGCGTGAATTGCGGCAAGAGTCGGCGCGCCCGTTCGATGGGACCTGCTAATAATTGGGGGAAAAAGGCGACAAAAAGCGCAAACTCGTCTAGTCGTCGGTGCGCTGGGAATTTACCGCGATAGACATCAATACAGTAGCCCAAGCTTTGAAAAGTATAAAACGAAAGGCCGACCGGGAGAATGAACGTCAGGGTAAGAGGGTGAACGGTAAGGCCAACATGAGCAAAGAGCGTACGTAAGGAATCATAGAAGAATGCAAAGTATTTAAAGAAACCGAGAACGCTGAGGTTAGCGGCGATGCTTAACCACAGCCAGCGTTTGGCTGCTCGTGCGTCGTGGCGCGTATGCGCCCTTTCGATCCTAAGGCCGACACAAAAATCAACCCCGATCGACAAGAAGAGGAGCCCGAGAAAGCGCCAATCCCACGATCCGTAAAAAACAAAACTGGCTATAAGAAGCAACCAGTTTTGCCAACGATAAGAAAGGACAAGATAAATCGCATAAACGACAAGGAAGAAAAGGAGGAAGTCGCTTGAAGTAAAAAGCATAGGAAGTAGTTTTGTCCAGGTAGAAGAGGAAGACTTGTGAAGAGGAATCGGTAAACGCCGAGAATATCAGCATTTGCGTTATGGCCTGTGCTCTTGAGAAAATCTTGCCGGTGCACGTGCGCTCTCGCTCATTAAGAGTAAAGAAGATATCAACCACAAATTACCACAGCAATCAAGACAATTAGCAAAAGCGGGGGCATGCCAATTTCTTAGTCAACGAAGTGAAGCATCGTCTTCTGCGCAGGCCGGTTCAGCGCAACCCCAACCGGCGCATGAGTCGCGACAGGCTGGGTTGTGGGAGAGCCAACAATTTGGCGGCGGCAGTTTGGTTGTTATTCGAGATTTCTAGTGCTTTCCGAATCAACGCGCGCTGAAAAACATCCATGGTTTCCGCCATTGGGCCGACTTCAGTCAGGGCAAGTCCCACCCCAACAGGTTGCTCCACACTGGGGCTGGGAGCAGAGTAACGCACCTCAGTCGGCAAGTCCGCCGCAGTGATCTCAACCCCTGTACAGAGCACCACGGCTCGCTCAATAGCATTTTGCAGCTCGCGCACGTTGCCCGGCCACGGATAGGATTGCAACAATGACAACGCTTCAGCGGTGAGCGTCACCCGCGATCGTTTGAGTTCTTTACAGTACCGTTCCAGAAAATGCTGAGCGAGCATGGGAATGTCGTCGGATCGCTCGCGCAGGGGCGGCGGCTGAATGGCCACCACGTTCAACCTATAGAACAAGTCTTCACGGAAGGCGCCTTGCTGGACAGCCCGGCGTACATCTCGATTGGTGGCGGCAATGATCCGTACATCGGTGCGGATATCTTTTACGCCTCCAACACGCTGAAACTCACGCTCCTGCAGCACCCGCAAAAGCTTGACCTGAAGATTCGGGGCCAGATCGCCGATCTCATCGAGGAAAATAGTCCCGCCTTCAGCTAACTCGAATTTTCCCTTCTTTTGCGCGACGGCCCCTGTGAACGCCCCCTTCTCGTGCCCAAACAGCTCACTTTCCAGCAGCTCTGGGGTCAACGCCGTGCAGTTGACCGCGACAAAAGGCCCCGCAGCCCTCGGGCTCCACTGATGGACGGCGCGCGCCAGCACTTCTTTACCGGTTCCGCTTTCGGCCAGCAGCAACACGGTCGCATTTGTCGCCGCCACGGTGCGCGCAAGCCGCACGACATCTTGCATGGCGGCGCTCTTCCCCACGACAAGGCTGTACCGTTCATGCACTACTTCTTGAAAGGCGGCGTGCGCACTGCGCACTGAAGATAACTCTTTAACACGATCAAGAGCAGTTACAGCCACCCCACCGAGCGCGGTGAGCAGTTGCAGATCTTCCTGCGTTAAGCCGTCAACATTTTTGGTGTTGAGCATTTCAATGACGCCGATCGTACGGCCATGTCGCGACAGAGGCGCACCCAGCACCGACTTCATCCTCACGCCGGTTTTGAGATCGAGGTCTTGTAAAAAGCGGGGATCGTGGGCCACATCATTACAAACGACGCCCCGGCCAGTTTGCACCACCCACCCCAGGATGCCTTGCCCCACCTTGATCCGAGACGGCTCTCCTTTAGCCTCTCCTACAGTCCGCGCAAAAGTAAGAGACTCGCCCGTGTCGTCGAGCAAGGCGATACGACCACCAGTCGTGGCAAAAAGCTGATTGGCCGTCTCAAGAATCATGGTGAGCGCCTCATCAACTTCCACAGCGTCCGTCAGACGGTGGTTGACTTCCACCAAGGCGCTAATCTTGCGCTCGATTGTTTGCTTCAGGCGCAACGAAGTGCGGAGGCGCGCGAGCAGTTCGTCTCGGTTGACAGGTTTTGTGAGGAAATCGTCCGCCCCCGCTTCTATGCCTTGGATGCGATCTTCTACGCTTCCCAGCGCCGTCATAATAACGATGGGAATGAGACGAGTCTCCGGATCATCCTTGAGCCGCCGGCAGACTTCGAAGCCGTCAATGCCCGGCATCATCACATCCAGCAAAATAAGGTCGGGTTGTTCCTGTTGCACGCACTGCAACGCTTCTTCTCCGTTGGAGGCCGTTCTCAGGACGTAGCCGCGCGGCGTCAACAACGCGTCCATTAATTTAATATTTCTCGGTTCATCATCAACCACGAGAATTCTGGTCTGCGGGTCGGCCATCAGTGCTACTCCTCCACGTGGGGCAGAGCATGGTCTTGCCACACCGCGCTCAGTTTGCCCAGTAGTTCCTCTTTCACAATCGGTTTCATCACATACGCATCTGCGCCTAACGCTATTCCCTTACTCTGCTCATCCACAATCGAAACAATGACGATAGGAATTGCCTGTGTCATGGGATCCGCCTTCAGGCAATGCAGCACCTCCCACTCGCTGATTTTCGGCAATAGCACATCGAGTAACACGGCCCCTGGATGGACTCGCTTCACCTTCTCTATCCCTTCTTCTCCATCCTTGGCGACTTCCACTGTGTACCCGGCCTCAGTGAGATAAATACGCAAGAGATTCGCCGCTTTCGGATCGTTCTCAATGACCATCACGAGAGGTCCCTCCGCAGCGCCGTTCACACGCTCTTCGCTGAGCACCTCCTCGAACGGCGCTCTGATCGGTTCCTGCGGCGTTACGCCGGTCGCCGGCAACGTAAAGGTAAACGTGCTGCCTCGTCCCGGCAAACTGTCCACCCAAATCTCCCCTCCATGCATCTCGATAAACTTCTTCACTAGCGTCAATCCGAGCCCAGTGCCTTCCACTTTCCCAGCTAAGCCGTTCCCGCCAACTTGTTGAAATTCGTCAAAGATACGTTCTTGATCTTCCGGCGCGACGCCAATGCCCGTATCCCAGACGGACACCTGGATGATCCCCTCCGTCACGACAGCGCGAATGCCGACCTGGCCTGGATTTTGGGTAAACTTGACTGCATTGGAAAGCAGATTGAAGACGATCTGCTTTACCTTGCGTTCATCGGCAAACACTAAGCCAACGTTGTCGGCGATATCCAAAGCCAGAACAACGCCGTGCGACAACGCTTTTTCTCTCACCATCACCAAGCTGTTTCCGAGTAACTCTTTGAGGTCGAACACTCCCGGCTCCAGCATCATTTTCCCAGCCTCGATTTTAGCCAGGTCAAGGATGTCATTGATCAACGACAGCAAATGACGCCCTGAAGAGAGGATGTCTTGCAGATACTCTTCTTGTCTGGCGTTGATCTCGCCAAACATTTTTTCGAGCAGCACTTCAGAAAAACCGATGACGGCGTTTAAGGGCGTGCGCAACTCGTGCGACATGTTCGCCAGGAATTCGGACTTGTAACGATTGGCGGCTTCGGCGCCGTCTTTAGCCTGTGGCAGCTTTTTCTCAGTCTTTTCACCACGAGGGATTTCACGGC
>CAZUFQ010000048.1:0-7577 GCA_964618735.1 uncultured Enterobacteriaceae bacterium | reverse complement strand
TCCAGCCCGGCGACGTCTTTAGCGCGTTGCAGCTCTTTTTCCGTCTGTTCACGCACAGTGATTTCAGCGCGCAAGGCCGTATTCGCATCAGCCAATTCCATAGTTCGTTCGCGGATTTTTTCCTCTAACCCGATATTGAGCTGTTCGATCTCCCGATACGCCTGCTGCTGCGCCTGGGTCATCTGTTGAAGAGATTCACTCATGTGATTGAAGGTTGTCGCCAACACGCCAATTTCGTCTCGCGCGGCCACCGTCACGCGTTGTGATAAATCACCGCTCGCGATTTTACGCGCCGCTCTCGCCATCGCCGAAATGGGAGTCAACGTATAACCGACAAACAGAAAGGACAGAAAAACTCCGACGAGAACAATTGCGAAGGTCAAAGCGACGCCAGTAAGAAACGTGCGTCGTATCCGCGTCTGCATGTTCGCCAGGGAAAATAAGATTTGCACGCTTCCATGCCGGATAGGCTTTGGTGATGTGTTCACTTCATCACCAGGTTCTCCATTGAGCGGCGCCTGCGCCGGAGGAAGTTGTTCCTCGTTCCCTCTGGACGTGGGTTCTATCGTCTCCACAGGAGCTACGGCGTGGTAGATGGGAGCATCGTGGAGCTGAGATCGTTCGTCCGCTTCGTGATAATGAATGAGAGGCACCACGACGCGGGTCGCGGTGTCCATTGCATGTCGGCGGGCAAAGGCAAACGAGCTGGAGACAACCTTGGCTTCATCTATCTGCGGGCCTTGTGCAAGCACTTTGCCGTGCGCATCAGCAATGAGCACGAAGAGCACGCTTTCTTCCTGTAAAACGCCTTCAACCAGCTGGTGTAGGATGGCGGGATCTTCGGCGAGGATGCCGTTTTTACTGTTCCGTGCGAGGTTGATGGCGAGCGAAAGTGCGCGCCTCTGCAGTTCTTCGGTAAAGATCGCGCGGGTCTGATTGAGAAAATACCAACTCAAGCTGGCGCCAACCAGGAGCGCCATCAGGCTCATAAAGGTCATGGCTTTGACCTTCAACGACGCGGTTGCGAGCCAACTGACGTGGTCGCGCTTCCTCATGCCGCTTCCTTAAGTTTCCTTCCTCAGATAGCGTGCAATTGCCGCTGGAAATGTTTTAATGTCAATCGGTTTGTCAATGTAGCCATCAAATCCTGCGGCCAACAATCGCTCCCTATCACCTTTCATCGCTAAAGCGGTAAACGCGATAATCGGGATGTCAGCAGTACGAACGTCATGCTTTAGCGCCAGCATGGCTGTCTGTCCGTCTACTCCCGGAAGTTGGATATCCATCAGAATCAGGTCCGGCGTATGGTCACAGGCAAGCTGGATTCCAGCTTTGCCATCATCGGCTTCCAGCGTCACATACCCGTGAAATTGGAGCAGATCGCGCGCCAGTTTCCGGTTCTTGAGATTATCTTCAACGATGAGGATGACTTTGGCGCCCATGAGGAAGACGCTTTTCTTTTACGCGCCGGGTCCAGTAAACGGCGGCTTGACGGCGGTCAGCGTAAGGATTTTCCACACGCCGCCCTCTTTGCGCACGGTATAACAATACCGACCGCTTTCGAGCACGGTGTTATCTTTTTTGTAACGAGTAATATCCGCAATCAGCAGCGCTGTTGCTTCGGTCAGCGGGAAGACTTGGAGCGCATCAACGCCGGTGTGGTCCCACCCACGGCTCTGAATGTCCGAGGTCACTTCCTGATAGAAGCGTTGCTGGTCCGACTCTTTGGCGTTGACGATCATGCCCTGCTCGCCGCTCAACAGCCCGTTAGGGTAGCAGAACGAACGCAAGTACATATCGGTGTCTTCACGGTTGAAACCGTCAATAAACCTTCGGTAAAATTCTTCGACTTCGTTAACAATTGTTGCGGTGTCGGACATAAGAAGACTCCTTAGCACCAGCGTAGAGCGCGCACCACGCTTAGTGCAAACTGCGTGTAGTAGGGTGCGCTTGCGCACCAATCCCTGGCGCCTACATGCACCCTACACAAGGCGGGTCACGAACCTTACTCAGGTCTAGGAAGACCTGGCCCTGAAAACGGCTGCGCGACTAAACCAAAGGCGAGAATCTTCCAAGTACCCGCCTCGCGACGAAGCATGTAACAGGCTCGGAGTTTCTCTAAGATCGATCCATCTTTTTTATATCGGGTTACATCAGCAACAAGCTGCGCCAGGGCATCAGAAAACGGCCAAATCTGCATGCGGTCGATACCGCTCCTTCCCCACTCTTGCTTGTGGAGCGTCTTCATGATCGCGAGATACCCGCGTTCATGCTCGGCTGGGGTATTAACGACCGCCAGCCCCTGCTCGCCGCTCAACATCGTGTGAGGGTGCGTGTAACACCCGACAAATCCGGCGGCGTCCTCTCGATTAAAGACGTCAATGTAATGCCGATAGGCAGTTTCGATTTCACGTACGATCGTATTGGTATCCGCCATAGTTTTTTCCTCCATAGGTTTAGTATTGCGCGGTGTGCGGTCCGTGGCGAGCAACGGAGAAGAAGAACACACAACACGCATCACACGTATCATGCAACGCGCTTCGCGTCACACCGGCTTAAAGCCCTTTCCCAGCCATGAAACCGCCATCGATCGGGAACGTGGCGCCGGTGATAAAATTCGCCTCCGGAGAAGCGAGATAGAGAATCAGATTAGCGATCTCTTCCGGCATGGCCCAGCGACCAGCTGGATGCGCTTGTCTCAGTCGTTCCATCACTGCAGGCTTCTCGAAGTAAGACTCCGTCATGGAAGTACGCACCACACCCGGAGCGACTGCGTTGACTTGGATATTCTTGTCCGCCAACTCCAGCGCCATTTCTTTCGTGAGCCCGACCACCGCATGCTTGGAAGATACGTACGCCGCTCGGTTCGGCACAGCAGAGAGACCAGCAACCGAAGCAAGATTGATGATCTTCCCCCCTTGCCCTTGCATCACCATCAGTTGCGCGATCGCTTGGCTGCACAGAAACGTGCCAGTCAGGTTGATAGCAATGACGCGCTGCCACTCGTCAAAAGGCAACTGCAGAAACGGTATAATCTCACGCACTCCGGCGCAGTTCACCAGCACCTCGATTCCACCAAGGGCAGCGGCAGCTTGGCTCGCCATTGTCTGAACAGAAGACGGATCAGCCACGTTCACTTGCAGCACGACCGCTTTCTGGCCGCTCTTTCTTACTTCTTGCGCAGTCGCTTCTGCTCCTTCGAGGCTGAGATCGGAGATGCCGATATCGGCGCCTTCCTGCGCAAAAGCGCAGCAGGTTGCACGACCAATGCCGCTGCCGCCGCCGGTCACAAGAACATGTTTGTTTGAGAACCGCATAAGCCCTCCCATTTCTCTCTTACGGAAACTCAGCCTTCCCTCATTTCACAAACGATGCAAACGTTCCAGTCGTTCGCTGGAGATCGTAGCCAGACAGCCCGGGTAACATTCTTTTGCCCTTATTCTTTTTGAGAGTACGCTGCTCAACTGCGACACATTCTCGAAGGATCGTCACATAATCCCGGGAAGAAAAATCCCTGTAAATCTATACGGATAGTGAAAAATTTGGAACACCAAGGTGTTTGTTGATATCATAATGTCTTGTGTACAAGGGAGATCTTTCCCGAGGAGAGCACGCTTTCAGGAGGATGCCACCATGGAAACCAGACTCTTTGATAAGGCCATTATCGGCAACGTTCACGAGGCGCTGGACTTCATTACTAATATCCTCGAATCTTCCACTGAATACTCCATCATCGGTAAGGATCTTGACGGAAAGATTCTGCTCTGGAACGAAGGCGCGCGACGTCTGTACGGCTATGAACCGGAGGAAGTCATTGGCAAAGCCAATGCGAGCATCCTTCATACACCTGAGAACATCCGAGCCAGCAAGAATCGCGAGATGCTGGACCACGCACTCCGCGACGGCAAGTGGGAAGGACTGCTCCAACGTAGACGCAAGAACGGCGAGCACTTCACCGCTCGCGTGATCATTACTCCCCGCTACAGCACCGCCGGTCAACCTATTGGCTTCTTGCTGATCTCGAAAGACACCGCAGAGGAGATGCGCGTTAATCAGGCGGAGGAGAAATTCCGCGGGTTATTGGAGTCCGCCCCGGACGCCATGGTAATTGTCAATCGCCGCGGTGAGATTGTCCTTGTCAACTCCCAGACGGAGCAGCTCTTTGGCTACGCCCGCCAGGAATTGTTGGGCAAGCCGGTGGAGCTGTTAGTGCCCGAGCGCTTGCGCGGCAAGCATCCGGGCCACCGCACCAGTTACTTTATCGAGCCCCGGGTGCGGCCCATGGGCGCGGGTCTCGATCTCTATGGACTACATAAAGACGGACGCGAATTTCCTGTCGAGATTAGTCTCAGTCCGCTCGAAACGGAAGATGGGACGTTAGTAAGCAGCTCCATTCGTGACGTCACCGAACGCAAACGTTTCGAACGCACTTTGCAAGAGAAAAATATCGAACTCGAGAATGCGAACCTTGCGAAAGACCGCTTTCTGGCTAATATGAGCCATGAGCTGCGCACCCCGCTCAACGCCATCATTGGCTTCACCGGCACGCTCCTGATGAAACTTCCAGGCCCCCTCACCAATGACCAGGAAAAACAACTACGGACCGTGCAAGGAAGCGCCAGACATCTCCTCTCGCTGATCAATGATTTACTCGACTTGGTGAAAATCGAATCAGGCAAAGTGGAGCTGCAATTTGAACCTGTGTCTTGCCAGAACGTCATCCAGGAAGTGGCTGCGACGTTACGCCCACTGGCGGAAACCAAGGGTCTGTCCTTTACTGTAGCGATGCCCACCGCCGACTTTGTAGTCCAGACCGACCGTCGCGCTCTCAGCCAGATCCTCCTCAATCTTACCAACAACGCCATCAAGTTTACGGAGCAAGGGGGTGTAGTTGTCAAACTTGGTCAGCAGCAAATAGGAAGACACGTATGGACCGAAATCAAAGTCACGGACACTGGCATCGGCATCCGGACCGCAGACCAAGAGAAATTGTTTCAAGCATTTACTCGGGTCGAGATTGCAGCCACGCACCGGCATGAGGGCACAGGGCTGGGGCTGCATCTCAGCCAGAGACTAGCTCAGTTGCTCAACGGACGGATTACCCTCCAGAGCGAGTATGGCAAAGGGAGCACATTCACCTTAGTGTTATCGGAGAAGTAATCTATGTCAGCGCGTATTTTGATTATTGAAGATAATCCGACAAATCTCGACCTCATGACGTATCTGCTGAACGCCTTCGGGTACCCAACATTGACCGCGCAGGATGGTGAAGAAGGGCTAGAGACAGTGTGTCGAGAGGTTCCAGATCTCATTATCTGTGATATTCAATTACCTACGATGGATGGCCGCGAGGTGGCGCGGCGGCTCAAAAGCCATCCGCAGTTTCATCGGATTCCGCTTCTGGCGGTTACAGCGCTGGCCATGGTTGGTGATCGCGCGAGGCTGCTGGCGGCAGGCTTTGACGGTTACATTGCCAAGCCCCTCTCTCCGGAAACCTTTGTACAAGAAGTAGAGAAGTTCCTTGTTGGCCCGCAGGATAAGCAGGGATAACGATGGCAGCGATTTTGGTAGTGGATGATTACTCTGCCAATCGGGAATTCCTTGTTACCCTGCTCGGGTACGCCGGTTATCTCATGCTCGAAGCTGTCGATGGGACAGAAGCGCTCAACGTGGTGCGGGCGGAACGCCCCGATCTCGTCATTGCCGATCTCGTCATGCCGACCATGGACGGCTACGAATTCGTGCGCCAACTGCGCGCAGACCCAGCTCTTGCCCATACGTTGGTCATATTCTGCACGGCGACCTACCAGCAAGCAGAGGCGTGGCAGTTAGCGCAGGCATGTGGAGTGCACCATATCCTCACCAAACCAGCAGAGCCCGAAGTAGTGCTCAGGGTTGTGGCTGAGGCCCTCGCCCCCGTGGCGGCGCTCTCCCAACCTTTCTCCTCTGAGGAGTTTCACAAAGAACACTTGCGGGTGCTCACCGATAAACTCTTCAAGCAAGTGCAAGCTCTGGAGCGCGAAGTGGCCGAGCGTAAACAACTAGAGGCGACGCTCCAGCAAGAGCGGGATCTGCTGGAAGTGACCTTGACCAGCATCGGCGATGGAGTGATTGCCGCCGATCCAACAGCCGCGTTGATGTTCATCAATCCTGTAGCTGAGATGCTCACCGGCTGGCCGACACAGGAAACCAAAGGACGTAAATTCGAGGAGATCTTCCACATTATCAACGAGGAAACTCGACAGTCGATAGAAAGTCCTGTGGAAAAAGTCCTACGAGAGGGGAAGGTAGTAGAGCTGACGAACCATATCTTGCTGATCTCTCGGGATGGTAAAGAGATCCCCATTGCTGTGAGTGGTGCTCCCATCCAGAGCAAGAGTGGCCAGGTGCGAGGCGTCGTGGTGGTCTTTCACGACATCACTGAAAGAAAACAAGCGGAAGCCGTTTTGATATGCGCCAAAGAAGCAGCTGAGGCGGCAGACCGCACCAAGAACGATTTTCTGGCCACCATGTCCCACGAGCTGCGTACGCCCCTCAATGTTCTTTTAGGCTACATCGAGATCTTCCTGGATGGCGAGTTCGGCGAAGTCTCGCCCAAACAAGCTGAGGTCCTACGGAGAATGGACCAAAATTCGCGGGTGTTGAGTGATCTGATTACCATGGTGTTGGATTTGAACCGTCTGGATGCAGGGCAGCTGCCCGTAGAAGTTAATGCGGTGCGGGCGGCGGAACTCCTGGAGGAGATCAGAGCGGAGATGCAAGGGCTCTGTGACCAATCTCAGCTGCCCTTTATCTGGAAGGTAGAGGAAGGGCTGCCAGTTATCCACACAGACTCGAGAAAACTCAAAGTTGTTATCAAGAATCTGGTGGGAAATGCGATCAAATTCACCGAGAAAGGGAGCGTCACCATCGACGCGCATGCTCGCAACGGAGGAATGGAGATCACCGTGACGGATACTGGCATTGGTATTCCTCCGGAAGCGCAAGCGCTGATCTTTGAGCCCTTTCGCCAAGTAAGTGGTTCCGATACACGCCTCTATAGCGGCTCCGGGTTAGGGCTGCATATCGTGCAGCGCCTGCTCGAGTTATTGGAGGGCACAGTCATGGTGGAAAGTGAGCTCGGCCGCGGCTCGACGTTCCGCGTATGGGTGCCCCAGGGATAACCAGACAAATGGCTAGAAAGAGCAACAAGAGTTTTTCTGTAGACGCTTTAATCACTCTCTCTGGCTCCGTTTCCCTCACCCCAAGGGGCAATGGCATGAAGTTAAGGGGCATATAGCACAGAGGTGGCGACGGCGGTAAGGAGAGAGCATGAGGGAGAAAAAAAAACGAATCGCTCATTCAGCGGTTGAAGCAAGAGGTGAAGGACCTGGAGGTGGTGAGGCGGTTTCGGGTCAAGGCCACGGATTTCACCCGCGAGCGAGTGTTGACGTGGCCGGTCGTCCTGATCTTGATGTTGCGAGGGCAGAAGGTGTCATTGCAGACGGCGGTGAACAAGTTCTTTAGTACCCTCGGGGACGTCTGGCGGGTGGTGACGGCCAGTGCGTATCGCCAAGCGCGGCAGAAAGTGCAGCCGG
>CAZUFQ010000047.1:10220-14724 GCA_964618735.1 uncultured Enterobacteriaceae bacterium | reverse complement strand
TCTATATCAAACGCGCCCGCGCCGCCGAGATGACCTTCGGCGACGCCGCCTGGCATCGTGACCGTTGGGCCAGATTGCATGGATATTAATGAGAGAGTACTGCAAGGATGGTGTACAGTGGAAACGACAGCCAATCAAGAACAAATTCGCTTTTGGAACGAGCAAGGCGGCCCGCGCTGGGTGAAACGGCAACAGCAGCTGGATGACCAAATCAGTCAACTTGGTCTCCTCGCTATGCAGCGAGCAAAGGTGCAGCTCGGTGAGCGAGTGCTCGATGTCGGCTGCGGTTGCGGCCAGACTGCGCTTGAGCTGGCTGAGCGGGTGGGACCGCAAGGCGTAGTGCTCGGCGTTGATCTTTCCGCCCCTATGCTCACGCGTGCTCGGGAACGTCAGCGTGAGCGCGGTCTCACGAACCTGACTTTCCTTCAGGCGGACGCACAGACGCACCAATTTGAGCCAGCGCGTTTTGATCTGCTCTTCTCTCGCTTTGGCGTCATGTTTTTCGAAGATCCAGCCGCCGCGTTCGCAAATCTACACACGGCTTTACACCCCGGTGGTCGGCTGTGTTTTGTGTGCTGGCAAGCCTTGGACCAGAATGAATGGGCGCGTGTTCCTCTTGCCGCGACAACGCGACATGTCCCGTTGCCTCCTCCCCCGCCGCCCAATGCGCCTGGACCGTTTTCGTTCGCCAATCCCGACCGGGTGCGCGGCGTGCTCGAAGCAGGAGGATGCAAAGAAGTGAACCTGGAGCCCGCTCAGGCTGCACTGACGATGGGCGGAGCTGTTACCGTAGAGGACGCCGTCGATTTCCTCCTGGAGATTGGTCCGGTCGCCAGGCTCCTCCTCGATGTAAGCGAAGCAGTCCGCGCCCGTGTCGTTGAAGAAATGCGCGCAGCGTTGACGCCGTATGTAAACCCCAATGGGGTCAGAATGGATGGAGCGGTCTGGATCGTGACTGCGCAGTGAGCTGAGAGCCGTCGGCGCGTGCTATGGCAGGGTATCGTTGAGAATCTTCGCTAACCGAACCGCCGCTTTGGCGAGCTGTTCGTCGACCACAGGAATAGCACTTTTGAAGTATTTCGCGCCCAGTCTCTTACTGGCCGGAACGTCGCCATACGCGTGCTCTTTCGCTAGCTGATGGGCTTCGAGCGCCCAGTCGGTGACCGCGCCGCTCTGGAGGTCTGTCACGGACTGAGACGACAGCCATGTTGTGAGCTTTTTCGCGTAGGCTGCCTCACTCAGCTGAGTTTTTTTGATAAGGCTGTCATCCCAAACCGCATGTAAGTTCGTGTCTTCCCCGAAGAACTTTACCTGGACATCGTTGCCCCCTCGATCATGGTCGTCCGCACAATGCAATGGCTGATGGGCGTCGCCCACCAGATGGATGAGAAAGATCAGCGCCTCTGTTCGCGCTTTCTTGGGACGTGTATGATCGGCGAGAATCGTCTGCTGGCGAGCAATGGCTTCGATGACGCAGTCGCCGTTTGGGCAATCTCGCGCTTGATCATAAGTAGTCTCATCTTTCGGTATATCAACAAAGTGCCAGTGCGCGGTCTCTGGGCGCGTAGTTTTTCTCCACTCATCCGGTAGCGTTGACACTGCAGCCAGCGAGCGACCGCTCAGCAGCGTTTTGACTTCTTTGCGGGTGTGGGTCGAAAGGCGGCTTGCCGCTACTCGTGCGAGCACGCGATGTCCAGTCCTCCCCCAGGCGCGGGCGTGATGAGGAAAGGTCAGTCCTTGCGTCAGCAGCAACGCTGCAAAAAGTACAATGCCTATGACCTTGCGTCCTTGCTTTTTCATGGAGGCCTCCTTGCGTCCCTTCGCTGTTTACTTTGTGACGGGCGGCAGCAACCGCAGCTCCTGAAACCGTCGGAACCATTTGCGAAACATGTCTTCGGTGTCCATACACTCGTGGAACCCGGCCTGCCGCGCTTTAATGGTGCTGACTAGCATAGACGGAGGCAACCGATCTACCCCTTGAGCAAAGATGAGATCGGTAAAAATGAACGATTGCCCCACGTAATCCTTCAAACTCGCTGGAGCGCGCAGATTATACTTCTTGACAATAGCAGCCCATTCGGCCTCTCGCTTGGGCATCTCTTCCGCCAAAGAAAGCGGTTGCGGTGGACCAACTTCCATTCCCAACGCCTCCGCCACGGTCGGCCAGACATTCTGCCATACGAATATATCACCATTAGTGACATTAAAAGTTTCGTTCGCGCAAGCGGGCGTAGTAGCCGCCCAGGCGCACGCCCGTGCGAGCAGGTCCGCATCAACCGCTTCGGTTAACCACGGCGCGCCGCCAGGAAAAGACAACGGTTGGCCTGCCTCTCGTAATAACGCGGCATAGACGCCAATCGCAGGAATCGCGTTCATGTTGCTGCCCAGAGATTCGCCGAAGATAATCTGCGGACGAAAGATCGTCCAATGCCAGTCTTTGCCCTTTTGCTGTTCGCGCAAATAATCTTCTTGCAGCCAGTAGAAATTTTCGTGCTGATGGCGAGGCCAACGCTCGCGTGCGGGCACAGGGAACGGCGCCACATGCGCCCCATATGCTTTTGTGCCTTGCAGAAGCGTGACGTGCTGTAAGTTTTTGGCGACTTGAGAAAGTGGAGTAAAAAGATTTCTAAGCATCGCGAGGTTGGTTTCCATCTGGTCGCGTTCTTGCCAACCGCGCACTAAGCCGGGTTTTTCGTACAACGCGGCATAGACCACGTGTGTGACGTCAGGCAGCTGGCTAAAGACTTCAGCACAACGCGCTGAGTCTGTCAGATCAACTGAAATGAGCGTTGCGCCTTCGAGACCGGGCGGGATGCGACGCGAGACGCCAACTGTCTCCCAATCAGGCAATTGGGCAAAATGCTTTACCGCAGCGAAGCCGACGAGGCCGGACGCTCCGGCAACCAGAACTTTTCTTTTGGACATGGAAAAACCTCATTCAGAGGGTGGATTGAGCCCGGGCGGGCAGCCCGGGACCTGCAAATAAAGAGCGGGGAGAATGCTCAGATACGAACCTTAAGCAGCTTTTTTCATTTTCTTCTTCTGCTTTGCCGCATCGATCATCGCTTGCACAACGTGGCCGTTGAGAATACCCGCAAATTTACCGTCCGGACCGTGAAAGGCGACAGGGCCGTACACGTTGGCGAGATACACGGTGTCCATGGGATGTGACGTGGCTTCGTGGACAGCGCCGGCTGGTTCATAGACCCAATCCCCAGCCCGAGCGGAACCGCCCCGGTAGTCAAAACCACCGGAGATCACATAAAAGTCCGCCGGACCAATGTGGGTGTGAGGCGGATTGACTTGTCCAGCTTTCGCCCGTACAAGTGCGCTCCAGGCCCCAGTCTCTTTGCTGATGCGCAAGACCATGAATTCGTTCCCATCGCCAGCCTTAATCCATTCCCCTTTGTCGGTGTGAATGAGTGACGCGCCAATCGGGTCGAACTTCTGCTTCGCGGGTTGTGCTGCTTTCTTTGTGGCCATGAGGATTCCCTCCCTTTCTGTGATGGTGTTGTGATCGTTATTGCCAGGGAGCGCAAAGAAGTGCAAGCCCTTAGGAAATATTTAGTAGAATTCTTCCTCCCTGATTGCTATCGTTAAGGGTCTGAATAAGGCACACAGAGAACAAAATCTTACTATGTTGTCCGATATGATCTGATATCGTCGGTGCTATATGAGACGCTCTTTTCACAAAGCTTCTCCTCGTCTGCGCCTCGTGTTGGGACAAGACCCGCCCTATCCCTCTTCCTCAGCGAGAGCTGGGATGGTTGGCATGCGGTTCTTCTTAGCTTCCTTGTCGGTGCTATTTATCACTGGCATGACTGCTTGTCTCATGGTTGCGATTCAAGCCGGAGCATGGCGGAGTGACGCTGTGCCGGGCTTGCCCAGCAAATTGTGGACGAGCACGCTTTTTCTTTTAGCTATCAGCGTAGCGCTGGAGTGGGGTCGGCATCAGATTCGGCAGAATCGCTCACAAAGGCTATATTGGATGTTGCTGCTTTCTATCGCTTTGGCGCTCGGGTTTCTCGCCAATCAGACTCGGGTATGGATGAGCCTCGATAATATCCGACTCCCCTCAAATGCAAAAACACTCTATGCCTTCTCCTTCGCGGTGCTCACGGGTCTACATGCCGTCCACGTGTTGGGTGGTTTCGTGCCGTTGACGGTGTGCACTGTCCGCGCTTCGCGAGAGCGCTATTCCAGTTTCGATTATGCCGGCGTTACTTATTGCGCCATGTATTGGCATTTTTTGGATGTCGCCTGGCTAGCGATCGTTACCGTGCTGTTGCTTCTTTGAAGATCGCTCTTTACGACGCTGGACGCTGAATCCACCCTGGATTGCTGACCAACAGTTTTTCTCTGATCGACTTGCGTACGTGAGTCAGCACTTGATCGTGATAGGGGCCAGCGTCGGCCTCTCCTTTCTGGATACGGCGGCAAAGCTCGTCGGTCATACGGGGGCAGGCAGTTTTTACTCTATCCCGCAGCGGCGGGCGCGCTTCTT